>DDCS01000047.1:0-29810 GCA_002335345.1 Flavobacteriaceae bacterium UBA2000
GCTCAAGAGCAAACCATTTGTAAAGGACAGGCTTGTCCTGACCTGAGGCTTTCTTTCCCGAGGTTTGAAAGTGGAGATTCTATAGCCCTTGCCCGGCTGAATAAAATTAGAGACAGCCTTATTATGGACGCTTTATATTTAGGTAGTGATCGCCCAAATTTTAACCTCAGCATAGAAGAAGCTATAGATCAATATCTCTGGGTGGGTTTAGATTATAAAACAGAACTTCAGGCCGCCGAATCGTATAATGGAAAAATAAACATTACCCCGTCAAGACAAGGGGACTCTTTGTTTGTCCTGGAATTGACCGGCCAATTGCTTTTGCCTCAGAGCGAGAAATTGCTCAACGCAAAAAAACGCCTTCGTTTGAGCCTAAAATAAACATTAAATGAAAAAACTCTATTATTTAAGCAGTTGCAGCACGTGTAAACGCATTCTGAAACAATGGGACTTGCCTAGGGATTTTGCCCAACAGGATGTCAAAAGCAGCCCCCTTACCTTAGAGGACTTGGACCAAATGCATCGACGCTCAGGAAGCTATGAGGCTCTGTTTAGCCGAAGGGCAAAGCTATTTCAAGAGCGGCAACTCGCTGAAGAAACATTAGACGAAACGCGTTATAAAGCATTGCTGCTGGAGCATTACACCTTCTTAAAAAGACCGGTCTTGATTTGGGATGATGAAATCTTTATTGGGTCGTCCAAAGCGACGGTTGAACGCGCGACCAAGACCATTCAGGCTCGTGAGTAAGCCGGCTTTTTCACATAGAACCTTAGCCCTTATGGCTGCGACTGCAGCCGGGATTATCTATGGGATCAATCACACGATCGCCAAAGGACTTATGCCAGAGGTTATTGAGCCACACGGATTCATTTTACTCAGGGTTATTGGGGCCGCTATTGCCTTTTGGATTTTGTCTTTATTGGGGCCGCGCGAGCGTTTAGACCGAAAAGATTGGGTCCTTTTACTTTTGTGTGCGTTTTTTGGGATGTCTTTAAACATGACCTCTTTTTTTAAGGGGCTTGCTTTGTCCACGCCAATTAACTCCTCGGTTGTCATTACCATTGTGCCTGTAATCCTACTTATTCTCGGCCGATTGTTTTTAAAAGAGCGCATTGCTTGGCAAAAAACTTTCGGTATTTTTCTAGGGCTGGCTGGGGCGGTTGGACTGATCTTACTCGATGTGCCCCAACAATTAAATGCGCCCAATATTCCCTTAGGCAACTTTTACTTTGTCATGAATGCCTTGTCCTATTCGATCTATTTGATCATTGTCAAGCCCCTTACCGCAAAATATCATGTTCTGACGCTCATGCGCTACTTTTTTACTGTTGCCGTAGTGATCAATCTGCCTCTGGGTTATCAAGAATTTGTAGCGGTAGCCTGGTCTGAACTAACGCCAGTGATTATTGGTCAATTGTCCTTTGTAGTTTTAGGAACCACCGTGCTGACCTATTTATTTAACATTTACGCCCTGAAGCATTTGAGTCCATCGACCATAGGGGTTTTTATTTATCTTCAACCTGTGGTGGCCACCATCGTGGCGCTTTGGGTTGGTGTCGATCAACTGACACCGCTGCGATGTGTTACTGCCCTGATGATTTTTACCGGGGTTTATTTGAGCAGTCAAAAACGTAAATTGCGCAAAAATGAGCCCGTTAAAGCGCCCTGAATTGCGCCACAATTGCCTAAATTTGACCCTCAATAATTTGATCCAATGCCCTTAGTTGACGCCCAATATCATCCCAAAGGATGGTTTAAAAACGGTCATTTTTCAACGATTTATTCGGCAAAAATAAGACGTGTTCCAAATCTCGATTTTCAAAGAGATCGTTTTTCGTTAAGCGATGGTGATTTTTTGGATCTAGATTGGTCCTATGCAAAAAATACGGCCAAGCAAAAGCCCAAGTCCGTAGTGATCTTACTCCATGGTTTAGAGGGGAATGCCCAACGCTCGTACGTGCAGGGGCAGGCCAAGGCTTTATTGGATGCAGAGTTTGATGTTTGTGCGATGAATTTTCGCGGGTGTTCAGGGGAGCCAAACCTTAAGCTTCAGAGTTACAATGCGGGGAAAACAGAAGACNNCGGCAGTCTTTTACTTAATTATCTCGGCGCAAAAAAAGGAGATTACCAACAAATTTACGGAGCGGCCGCCGTGTCCACCCCTCTAGATCTAAAAGGCTCCATTGAGCGATTATCTGAGTGGGACAATCGAGCCTATCAGTGGGTCTTTTTGTCCACTCTAAAAGTCAAATATCGTCAAAAACAGGAGGCCTTTCCCATGGATTTATCGTTGGACGCGCCCCGCGCCATGAAGTCCCTAAAGGATTTTGATAATCTTTACACCGCTCCCGTACACGGCTATTTGAACGCCGAAGATTATTACCAAAAAAATAGTCCGATCACGACCTTACAAACAATTGAGTCGCCGGTACTGATCCTCAACGCCCAAAACGATAGCTTTCTTTCTCAGGCATGCCTGCCCGTAAGCCTTGCGAAAAGCTCAAAAAACATTTATCTTGAGGCCCCAAAATATGGGGGTCATGTCGGCTTTTATACGCCTTCAGGCCCTTACTATAATGAAACGAGAGTAAGCGAATTTTTTACGGCCCAAATGGCTTAATATTAAACGTAATAAAGTAACTATGAGAACTTATCTAATAATGACCGCTCTGGCTTTGACCATAAGCAGTTGCGGCGAGACCAAAAAAGAAGAAAAAACTGCCCTGAAAATCGGTCAAAATAATACCGAATCTGTCACGCCATCTGGTACAGCACTCGCTTTGAGTGGAAATGACATGATGCAATTCGACAAAAGCGAATTAATGGCCCAGGCAGGAGAAAAAATTACCTTAACCTTTCGTCATGTGGGGCAACTCGACAGAAGAATCATGGGGCATAATTTTGTTTTGTTAACACCCGGAACGGACATTACGGGTTTTGCCAATGAAGCGGCCGCAGCCGGAGAATCAGCCGATTGGATCCCAAACGATGGCGTACAAGTCATTGCCCACACGAAAATGCTTGGAGGCGGCCAAACTGATGTGATCACCTTTGAGGCTCCTGAGCCAGGAGTTTACGACTTCATTTGCAGTTTTCCAGGACACTCAGGGATGATGCGCGGCACCTTGACTATAGCGCCCTAACCCGAATCACAAGGTCGAATTGCAATGACAAAATGGCCTTGAACTACGCGGATCTTTAATATGCTCCATGGACCGCTTTCTTAACGCAATTCATTGAACTAAATCCATAAAAAAACCCTCCATTTTGGAGGGTTTTTTTTATTGAGTCCGTTTTATAGAGACATGACCTTGCCATTACCGGCCTCTGAAGTCGGCAAGCATCCTTGGTAAACTCCAGGTACGGGATCGTACCACAAGAAGTTTTCTCCTATTTCTTGAGTCTGGGTCCATGTCCAAGTAGTCATACTCCGTACCTCGCGTACAAGTGCTGCTGCCATTACGTCGTCCGAAGCCGAGGCTTGAGGATCCGTTTCAAGCGCGTCACGATACGCCCATAATTCCTTAGACCACTGATCTGCCTGTGCTTTATCCGCTTTGAGATAGTGCCCTAATAAGGCATCATAGGTTTCCGTGCCAGCACTGTCAAAATCTGTTTGATGATCCCGCTCAAGTACGCGTGCCAAAGCCGCAAATCCTTTGCGGATTTCGCTTTGTCTTGAAGAGGCAGAATACTTGGTAAATTCATCTTCCAAGGCAGGAATTTGATCATCTGTGGGCAATATCTGGTCCCAATATAGGTCAATAAATTGATGCACGCCTAAGTCTACAGCACCGGGCACCTCGAGATCTGATGGGATGATCAATCCGACCATTTCTTTCAAAGCTTTGGCCTCTGCGGACGATAAAAATGCAGGGGTATATCCTGATCCAGAACCACAGCTTTGGAGCAGGCTAATAATGGCAGGTGTTGCTACTAAGGCACCCCCACCCAATCCTAAGTTCTTTAACGCTTGTCTTCTATTCATCAGGATTCCTTTTTAAGTTGATTTACGGCGTGATTTGCGGCTCTTGCTGTAAAAGCCATATACGTGAGTGATGGATTAACACAACTCGCGCTGGTCATGAACGACCCGTCGGTACAGTACACATTAGGCACGGTATGGATTTGGTTGTTCTCATTGAGCACCGAAGTTTTAGGATCTCTTCCCATACGGGCGGTTCCCATTTCGTGAATGCCAAGTCCTGGGGCTCCTGGATCATCCCATGGACGGATATTTTTATATCCAGCCATTTCAAGCATTTCCATAGCCTGTTGCACCATATCCTTGCGCATTTCCCACTCATTTTCTTTCCACTCTACGTCAAAAGTATAGGTCGGTAAGCCCCACTTATCTCTTTTGTCAAAATCGAGTTCCATTTTATTGTCATGGTAAGGCAAACACTCCCCAAAGCCCATAAGGGTCATGCTCCATTTTCCTGGTCGGCTGACGAGATCTTTAAGGTCCTTTCCGTAACCTATTTCGGCAATCTGGTCTCCATAATTTCCTCGAGACGCGCCGCCCTGATAACCATAGCCGCGCAAGAAATTTGACTGATCGGTGACCCCACCAATATTTCTAAATCGGGGAATATAAATTCCGTTGGGACGACGCCCTTTAAAGTATTGGTCTTCAAAACCATCAACTTCAGCAAACGCTCCCGCTTTGAAGTGATGATCCATGATGTTGCGTCCTAATTCCCCTGAATCGTTCCCCATTCCGTTCGGGAAGCGTTCACTCTTGGATTGTAACAAAATCCCTGCTGTAGCAATGGCTGAAGCACACAAGAAAATAACCTTTGCGTTAAACACGAGGTTTTCTCCTGTTTCAGTATCGATAACTTTAACCCCTGTAGCGCGCTGGGTTTGCGGATCATAAATTACTTCATGAACAATTGAATTTGGCCTTAGCGTCATGTTCCCGGTGCGTTCCGCTGCCGGAAGGGTAGACGACACACTACTGAAGTAACCACCAAAAGGACATCCACGAATACATCGATTGCGATAGACACAATTCGAACGGCCATCATGGGCTTTATCTCCGGTTAGATGCGCGGTTCTTCCTATGGTCAGCACGCGGCCATCGTCGTAATTATTGTCAATTTTTTCACGTAAATCGCGCTCAGCACAATTTAACTCCATTGGTGGAGAGAATACGCCATCGGGAAGCACTTCCTTGCCTAAAGCCTCACCGCTCACTCCGATAAACTCCTCAACTTTGTCATACCATGGGGCGATATCCGCATAGCGTACAGGCCAATCTACGGCGATCCCTTCTCTTTTGTTGGCTTCAAAATCGATATCACTCAAACGGTAGGATTGACGGCCCCACATTATGGAACGACCCCCAACATGATATCCTCTAATCCAGTCAAAGCGCTTTACTTCGTTATAGGGATGAATGATGTCATCAACAAACCAGTGGGCGGATTCATCACGCGTGGTATAACCGGTTCTGTTTTGCTTCACCTGACGCTCTTGCTGTGCGACGGTTCGTCGATTTTTAAATTCAAAATCCCAGGGATCTTTATTTGCTGTAGGATAGTCTTCGATGTGCTTAACCATGCGCCCACGCTCTAAAACCAGAGTCTTGAGGCCATTCTCGCAAAGCTCCTTAGCGGCCCATCCGCCGCTAATTCCTGAACCCACGACGATTGCGTCGAATTGTTCGTTCGGTATTGCCATATTGTAGATTGTTTAATTTGTTGGTCTGTATTACTCTTGAACTGTAGTCTTTCAAAAGCAAGTGTTCTAATTTCCTCTTTTTTTGCCTATTAACCAAGCTATATCCCCAGAATGATGCTGGTTTTAATAACGAAAACGATTTCGATTCGAAAAAAATAACAACAACTCATGTTTAAATCCAACTCAGTAAAAAATCGTTTATCTTAGAAGACTATTTAAGCAAACGACCAATAAAACATACGAACATGATTCTAAAAAATTTTTTGGCCATAGGAGCCGTACTGGCCTTAATGAGCTGTCAAAACACCATGAATAAAACTGAACAAGCCGCGCAAGAGGCAACACAAGAATCCTCAGCACAAAACTTTGAAATTTCTTTGGCCCAGTGGTCTATCCATAAACAAATTTGGGACGGCAGTATCGATCCTATGGATTTCGCCTCAGTGGCTAAAGATTTGGGGTATACCGGACTGGAATACGTGAACCATCTGTACGTGGGCGATATGGTCAATTATCCCATGAAAGAACAAGGCCTTGATGCGGTACTGGCAGAATTAAAGCGCCGCAGCGATTCACTGGGCATGACCAATGTCCTGATCATGGTTGATGGCGAGGGCGACCTGGCCTTAGACGATGAAACAGAGACGGCACAGGCCGTTGAAAATCATAAAAAATGGGTTGATGCCGCAGCTTTCTTAGGCTGTCACGCCATTCGGGTGAACCTTTTTGGCGCTTCTGATCCCCAGGCTTGGGTCGCAAACTCGGTCCGCTCGCTTAAAGCTTTGAGCAGCTACGCAGCAGAAAAAAATATTTCCATTTTGGTGGAAAACCACGGCGGTCTTTCCAGCGATGCCCAACTGCTCAGCAAGGTCATGGAGCGCGTTGGGATGGATAATTGTGGTACGCTAGTGGACTTTGGTAATTTCTGTTTACGCCGCGAAAACGACGAGCGATGGGGCGCCCCTTGTGTCGAGGAGTATGACCGCTATCAAGGAATCGAAGAGCTTATGGCTTACGCCCATGGCGTGTCGGCTAAGTCTTACGCTTTTGACGCTGAAGGCAATGAAACCACTATGGATTTTCCAAGAATCCTGAACATCGTGAGAGGTGCTGGATTTTCGGGCTTTATTGGTGTAGAGTTCGAAGGGCCAGATGCAGATCCATTCCCGGGCATGGAAGCCACCAAGGCGCTTATTGAAACCGTACTGATTAACTAATTGATTAATCTCCTTTTAAAGGGGGATCTTAAACCCCAAATAGGAGCAACACTAACACAACACGACCATGAAGAACACAACAAGATTTCAGCTTTCCTTTATGATGTTCCTAGAATTTTTTATTTGGGGCGGATGGTTTGTCACTATGGGGACTTTTTTGGGCAACAACCTCGGAGCAACGGGTGCAGAAACTGCAATGGCCTACTCAACCCAATCATGGGGGGCCATAATCGCCCCGTTCATTATTGGACTGATCGCTGACCGTTTTTTTAATGCAGAACGCATCCTTGGGGTACTCCATTTAATCGGGGCCTTTTTGATGTATCAAATGTATCAATCCACGGATTTTGGTAGTTTTTACCCTTATGTCTTGGGCTATATGATCGGTTATATGCCAACCTTGGCGTTAGTCAATTCTGTGTCTTTTAATCAAATGAAAGACCCAGCCAAAGACTTTTCCCTGATCCGTGTTTGGGGCACCATCGGTTGGATTGCTGCTGGACTGGCTATCAGTTATCTCTTTCACTGGGATCCAAAGCCAGAAGTTCCCGGAGATAAAGGGCTGCTTCAAAACACATTTTTGATGGTTGCCATTGCCTCGGCAATTTTAGGCCTCTTTAGTTTTACCCTGCCTAAAACACCCCCAAAAGCAGATGACGGCTCCAAAATCACGGTTCGTGATATTTTGGGTCTCGAAGCCTTGAAACTACTCAAAGACCGAAACTTTTTAGTCTTCTTTTTGTCGTCGGTATTGATTTGTGTGCCTTTGGCTTTTTATTACCAACACGCAAACCAATTTCTCTCTGAAATCGGCGTGGAAAACGCTACAGGTAAAATGACTATTGGGCAAATCTCGGAAGTTTTGTTTATGCTGCTCTTGCCCTTTTTCTTTAAAAAATTCGGTTTTAAAATGACCATACTGGTGGGGATGCTGGCCTGGACCGTGCGCTATTTATTGTTTGCCTTTGGCGATGCGGGAGAGGGTGTTTATATGCTGCTCATCGGGATTGCTTTGCACGGTATCTGTTATGATTTCTTTTTTGTTTCAGGACAGATTTATACCGACAGTAAAGCGGGAGAAAAAGTCAAAAGTGCTGCACAAGGATTAATTACTTTGGCTACTTATGGTGTTGGGATGCTCGGCGGATTCTATATCGCTGGACTGATCACCGATGCTAACCTTACTTCAGAAGGTCACGATTGGGCTTCTGTATGGCAAATCCCAGCCTTGTTCGCCGTATTGGTTTTTGTGCTTTTTGCCGTGCTCTTTAAAAATGAAACGATAGAATACAAGGAGTAATCCCCTTAAACATTGCTAAAAAAGAAATTATTATGAGTCGAAAAATTAAATGGGGCGTCTTAGGAGGAGGCGGTGATTCGTTAATCGGTGTACTGCATCGCGTGGCCGCTTCCATGTATGATGCCTATGCCCTGACTGGAGCGGTGTTTAATCCCGATTTTGGCCAAAACAAGGCTTTTGCCGAAGAAATCGGTATTCCGTTGGACCGCATTTATCCAGATTTCGACACTATGGTTGCAGCCGAATTGGCACTGCCACAAGAGGAACGCATTCAAGTTTTTTCGGTACTCACCCCGAATTTCTTGCATTTTCCGATGGCCAAAAAATTAATGGAAAGCGGGTTCCATGTGATTTGTGAAAAACCCATGACCATGACTCATGAGGAGGCTCTGGTTTTGGAACAAATTCAAAAGGACAAAGGCGTATTATTTGCCCTAACCCATACCTACACGGGCTATCCTATGATCCGTCAAATGAAAGCCATGATTCAGGATGGGGCCATTGGGGCGATTCAAAAAGTTGATGCGCAATACTACCAAGGATGGATTAATCCGATCATCCATGATCCAAAGCAACGCGCTTCTACCTGGCGTCTGGACCCAACAAAATCAGGAATTAGCTGCTGTATGGGAGATATCGGAGTACACGCCTACCAAATGCTTGAATACGTCACCGGTCAAAAAATCGAATCAATTCTGGCCGACCTTGGCCATGTCTATGACGACAACCAAATGGATATCGACGGTACCGTATTGTTGCGTCTTAGCAAACACGTAAAAGGGGTGTTACGGGCCAGTCAAATCGCTACCGCCGAGGAAAATAACTTTAGCCTTGCCATTTATGGGCGTGAAGGCGCCTTAAAATGGGAACAGGAAAACCCGAATTATTTGACCCTGCTTAAAGACGGGCAGCCCGCTCAAATCCTCAAGCCGGGCCACAGCTATAACAGCGCGTTTTCACTAGAGGGCACCAAATTACCTCCAGGGCATCCGGAAGGGATTTTTGACGCCATGGGCAATATTTATCGGGGTATGGCCAAGGCCGTTCGAGGGGAGTCCTTTAATGAAGGGGCATTCCCTTCGATGGAGGATGGCGTCCGCGGCATGAAATTTATCGAGACCGCTGTGGCGTCTCACGCCGATGGAAATGTTTGGAAAACGCTATAGATTTAGAAAACGATATAAATTAAAACCATGAAAACGATCAAAGGACCTGCCGTATTTTTAGCCCAGTTTATGGACGATAAAGCGCCCTTTAACAGCCTTGATGGGCTATGCCAATGGGCGGCAGATCTCGGATATAAAGGCATACAAATTCCGACTTGGGAGTCGAGACTCATCGATTTAACCCTAGCGGGACAAAGCAAAGCATATTGTGATGAACTCCAAGGCAAAATCAGATCCTACGGCCTTGAAATCACAGAACTTTCCACCCATCTTCAAGGGCAACTCGTCGCGGTACATCCTGCCTATGACTTGATGTTCGATAATTTTGCTCCAGAGGATTGTAAAAACAATCCAAAAAAGCGCACCGAGTGGGCTAGAGCCCAGCTCATTTCTGCCGCTAAAGCGAGTGGTCATCTGGGACTTAAAGCGCATGCGACTTTTAGCGGCGCGTTACTTTGGCACACCTGGCACCCTTGGCCACAACGTCCCGACGGACTTGTTGAGCTTGGTTTTGCGGAGCTGGCCAAACGCTGGTTACCCCTTTTGAATGAATTTCAAGATAATGGTGTGGCGGTATGCTACGAAATTCACCCCGGTGAAGACCTTCATGACGGGGTGACTTTTGAACGCTTTTTAGAAGCCACAGGGAATCACAAGGCAGTCAACATCCTGTACGACCCAAGCCATTTCGTCCTTCAACAACTGGATTATTTAAAGTATATCGACCATTATCATGAATTCATAAAGGCCTTTCACGTAAAGGATAGCGAGTTTAATCCTGATGGAAAGCGGGGCGCATTCGGAGGCTATGGCGATTGGAAGGATCGTGCGGGGCGTTATCGCTCTTTGGGCGACGGACAAATCGACTACAAATCCGTGTTTAGTAAACTCACAGAATACGGCTGCGATGTTTGGGCAGTGATGGAATGGGAATGCGTCATCAAAAGCCCGGAACAAGGAGCGCGGGAAGGAGCAAGGTTCATTCAAGACCGAATTATTGAAGTCACAACGAAGCGATTTGACGATTTTGCCGGGGCGGAAATTGATCAAGAACGACTCAAAAAGATTTTGGGGCTTTAATAATTCCAAGAGATGGAATAATCCCGGTCGAGGCTGACAGGCAGGAAATCATTCCGGCGGGCACATTACTCGAAATAAAAATAAAGAACAACAAATACGACCAAAATGACCAAATTAAATTTCGCAATCATCGGCCTACTCGCCCTAGCGGTGGCCTGTGGCCAAGGACCCCAGCAGCCAGCAGCAACACCCGTAACCCCAACGCCTGAAGAACCGACAAAGCCTGAGGAAACAGAAGTTTGGACCCCGGCCCCTAATAAAGTCGACCCATTTGGGCAAAACGGAGCACCGAGTGACGCCATTGTTTTATTTGACGGGAGCAATTTAGACCGTTGGATTTCTGCGGCAGACAGCACTGCAGCCCAATGGAACATCAACACCGATGGAAGCATGACCGTGGCAAACGGCACGGGAGATATTCAAACTAAAGACAATTTTGGAAGTGTCCAACTGCATGTTGAATGGCGCAGTAGTCCTGAAAATACGGCCAGTGGACAGGCCAAAAGTAACAGCGGTGTCTACTTGCAGAACCGATATGAGGTTCAAGTCTTGGACAATAATGACAATCCAACTTACGTCAATGGAATGGTGGGCTCATTATACAAGCAATCTCCGCCACTAGTTATGGCCTCAGTCCCCACAGGTTCCTGGAACGCTTACGATATCCTTTATCACGCTCCAGAGTTTGACGCCCAAGGCGGTATGGTTGTCGCGCCTAAGATAACAGTCTTACAAAACGGAGTTTTAATTCAAGATCACTTTGAGCTACAAGGAACTACTGAATATATTGGCTGGCCAAAAGTAAGCGCTCATGGGCCCGGTCCAATAAAATTGCAGGACCACAACGACCACAGCGGTGTGTCCTATCGCAATATCTGGGTACGCCCATTAAATTAATTGACTTAAATGAACTCTATGAAAACTCTATTATCGCTCTCATTAATTGTCGCCTTAACGGCATCTTGCCAGAATAATAACAAATCTGACTTATCAATGACCAAAGAAGATGCCTCAGGGCAAACCACCCCTCAAGAAGAGTGGCTAACCTTATTTGACGGGACCAATTTTGATCAATGGCGCGGCTATCTTTCTGAGGGTATGCCAGAAGCCTGGAGTATTCAAGACAGCGCCATGGTTTTTACCCCAGGGGGACAAGGCGGTCAAAATATAATCACCAAGGATGTTTTTTACAACTTTGAGCTGTCTCTAGAGTGGAATATCGCCCCCGGTGGGAATAGTGGTATTTTTTGGGGCGTAATTGAGGACCCCGCTTATCCTGAAGCTTATCAATCCGGTCCTGAAATTCAAGTTTTAGACAATGCCAAGCACCCCGATGCTTTTGTCGGCGAGGGCACACATACCGCCGGAGCCCTATACGATATGATTGCCCCCTCAGCGGATTTCACAAATCCTGCAGGTTCATGGAACCATTGCGTTTTACGGGTAGACCATAGAATCAACAAAGGTCTGGTGTTGATGAACGGAAATCAAATTGTGGAATTTCCTTTGCACGGGCCCGAATGGGCCGAAATGGTGGCGCAATCTAAATTCGCGGACTGGCCTGTTTTTGGAAAATCCCCAAAGGGTCATATTGGACTTCAAGACCATGGGGACCAGGTCGCTTATCGCAACGTGAAAGTTAAACACTTAATAGATTAAATATTTTAGTAGATTCAATATTAATGGGTTAGACGCAGAGTCGTATCACCTCGATTCCCAAAAGATTCACACGAAATGAATACTGAAAATGAATTATATCTGAGCCTCGGGTACTGTGGATTTATGCTCTTGTTGTTCTTGATTTTTCGGGCCTTTCCTCCCAAAAAAATCAACCACCTCTATGGCTATAGAACGGCGCGCTCCATGGCCAATGAAACGGTGTGGGAAGACGCCAATAATTACTCCATGAAGCTTGGGGTTCAGCTCGGGATTTGGAGTATGTTTCTGCCTCTATTCTATTATTTTATTTGGCCTGAACAATTGCTTTTGGCAACCGTGATTACACATACCGCCCTATTGTTATTCATTATTGTTGGCACTGAGCGGTATCTGGACCAGCGCTATGATAAAAAGGGGCAGCCAAAAAATCCAACCCCCAAAGACTAGATTCCTTACCTTTGTCAGCCAAAGATGGCTTGATATGATTTATTCAATGACTGGGTTCGGAAAAAGTGTACGCACACTTCCGGGCAAAAAAATAACAATCGAAATCAAATCGCTTAACAGCAAGGGTTTGGATCTCAATGCGCGCATCCCAAGTGCGCTACGCGAAAAAGAACTCGTGATGCGCGATCGGTTAGCCAAAGCGCTAAAACGCGGTAAAATTGATTTGTCCGTCTATATGGAATCCACTGGTGGGGAGCGTTCGGCCCAACTAAACACACCCGTGATTCAAGCCTATATGGCTCAATTAGAAACCTTGGCCCAAGGCCCTGAAATAGAACGTTTACAGATGGCTTTGCGCCTGCCCGAAAGCATACAGACCGAGCGCGAAAGCATCGATGAAGAAACCGCTGAAGTCTTGATGAAGGGGCTCGATGAAGCTGTATTGGCTTTGGAAGAGTTTCGCGCCGCAGAAGGAGCGGTTTTGGCTGAAGATTTCCGCTCCCGAATTAACCTCATAAGAGCGCTCTTAGAAAAGGTCAAAATTCAAGATAAAAATAGAATCCCACAGGTCCGTGCTCGCCTGCTCAAAGCGATCCAAGAATTGGAGCAGTCGGTAGACCAAAATAGATTTGAGCAAGAATTGGTTTATTATCTGGAGAAATACGACATCACAGAAGAGACCGTACGTCTGAGCAATCACCTGGACTATTTTGAGCGCACTATGGCATCCGATGAGTCTAACGGAAAAAAACTCGGTTTTATCACCCAAGAAATTGGCCGAGAGATAAACACTATTGGCTCCAAAGCCAATGATGCCGATCTGCAACAATTAGTGGTGCAGATGAAAGATGAGCTAGAGAAGATTAAAGAACAAGGATTAAACGTATTATAATGCCAAGCCGCGGCAAACTCATTGTATTTTCCGCCCCATCAGGCAGTGGGAAAACCACCATTGTCCGAGCCCTTTTGCAAAAGCCGGAGCTCAATTTAGCCTTCAGTATTTCAGCGACATCTCGCGAAATACGGGGCAACGAAATTCATGGAAAAGACTATTACTTTTTAAGTCCTGAGGAATTTAAGAACGCTATTGAAAACAATGAATTTCTTGAATGGGAAGAAGTTTATCCGGGACAATATTACGGAACCCTAAAAGCCGAAGTTGATCGTTTGCGCGACCAAGGAAAAAACGTTGTTTTTGACATTGATGTCAAAGGCGGCATGGCCATAAAAAAGAGCTTTAACACCGATGTATTGGCCCTATTTGTCCAGCCTCCAAGTGTCGCCGTACTGGCCGAGCGCCTAACAAGTCGTGGAACGGAAAGCGCCGAAAAAATTAAGGTGCGTCTCAATAAAGCACAACAAGAATTGGCTTTTGCGCCTTCCTTTGACCACGTTTTGGTTAATGATGAACTGACCGTAGCGATCCATAAGGCCAAAGATTTAATTTTAAACCACATTCAATAAGGCCATGGGACAAAGTAAAACCATCGGACTTTATTTCGGCACTTTTAACCCCATACATATCGGGCATTTAAACATTGCCCATTATTTTGCCCACCACAGTAACTTAGACGAGGTTTGGCTCGTCGTCACTCCTGAAAATCCTCTGAAAAACAAACAAAGTCTGTTGGCTGACTATCATCGAGCGGCTCTGGTAGATATTGCCCTAGAAGATTATCCTCGGCTGAAAACATCACGCGTAGAATTTGATTTGCCCCAACCTAATTATACCGTAAATACTTTGGCCGTATTGCAAGAACAAAATCCAGAGCATCGTTTTGCCTTGATCATGGGCGAGGATAATTTACAGAATTTACACAAGTGGAAAAATTATGAGTGGCTGCTTGAGCATATTCCTATTTTGGTGTATCCGAGAATATCAGGTCGTGAAGAAAGCCGCTCGAAGACTTATCACAAAGGCCATATTACCCAGGTCAAAGCCCCTGTTTTTGAGCTTTCGTCCACTTATATTCGCAAGCGTATCGAGCGCGGGGAAGACATCCGCCCCATGCTGCCTGAAAAAGTCTGGCGCTATATTGATGAAATGAATTTCTACAAAAAAAAACCGCCGAGCCTTTAAAAAGACCCAGCGGCACTGCTAACTAAATAACCAACCAAAAAAATTACTTTTTTTGCGGCTCCCGAAATGTTCGAGAACCAAACATCTATATCAATAACGGCCAGTCGTTTTTCAAATTGTCGGTAGAATCATAATCTATTGTTAAAGTTTATTTTGAGGCACAAAACCCGTTTGGATTTTCAGGATTCATTAAATTAGTCGCATGAAGCAACCCAAACAACCAATATCTTTTGACTATGGGGTCATTGGCGGCGGAAGCTGGGCCACAGCCATCGTTAAAATGCTCTGCGAAACCCAAAGTCAAGTCGGGTGGTATATGCGCAATACCCGAGCCATTGAGCACATTCGTCAAGAAGAGCACAATCCGAATTATCTGAGCTCAGTCTCCTTTGATCCAAATCAACTTTGGTTAAGTGATGGTATTAATGAAATCGTGACTCAGGCTAAAGTGGTTATTTTGGCGGTTCCTTCTGCCTTTTTATGCAGTGAACTAGAACATCTGACGATTCCACTGAGCAATAAGCTTGTTTTCTCAGCCATAAAAGGTATTGTTCCAGAAAGCAGTTTGATTGTTGGCGCGCACCTCAACGAACATTACGGCTTACCTATGGAGTCTATTGGGGTGATTACTGGACCCTGTCATGCTGAAGAGGTGGCCCTTGAGCGATTGTCCTACCTCACCATAGCCTGTGCCCATAAACCAAACGCCAAATTAGTGGCTCAGGCCTTGAGCAGCAGCTATATCAAATGTTCGGTCAGCGATGATATTATGGGGACGGAATATGCTGCAGTGCTTAAAAATATTTATGCTCTAGCCGCTGGAATTGCCCATGGCTTAGGTTATGGGGATAACTTCCAAAGCGTTTTAATGAGTAACGCGATACGGGAAATGAAGCGTTATGTGAAAAGCGTGCACCGCATGAAACGCAACATCAACGGTTCGGCCTACTTAGGGGATCTCTTAGTCACTGGGTATTCAGTTTTTAGTCGTAATAGAATGTTTGGCACCATGATTGGCAAAGGATACACCGTAAAAAGTGCCATGATGGAAATGAAAATGGTCGCAGAAGGCTACTACGCGACAAAAAGTGCTTATAATTTAAACGCAGAAAAAGGCAAAAGGCAATCCAAAACACCGATCATAAACGCCGTTTATCAAGTGCTTTACGAAGGAAAATCGCCTAAAAAGGTTTTTGCCGCTTTAACGGAAAAACTCGATTGATTAAAAACTGCTTTTGAATTGTTCTAAAAAGCGCAAATCATTCTCACTGAGCAATCGAATGTCAGGAATTTGATGAAGTAATAAAGCAATACGATCGATCCCCATACCAAAGGCAAATCCAGAATAAACTTCAGGATCAATACCACAATTCTTCAATACATTAGGATCTACCATACCGCATCCCATAATCTCTAGCCAGCCTGTTCCTTTGGTCATTTTATAATCCGTCTCAGTTTCTAATCCCCAGTAGACATCGACCTCAGCACTGGGCTCAGTAAAAGGAAAATAAGAAGGTCTCAAGCGAATCTTGGAGGTGCCGAAAAGCTCTGTTGTAAAATGCGCTAAAGTCTGCTTTAAATCAGCAAAGCTAACCTCCTTGTCCACATAAAGTCCTTCAATCTGATGAAAGAAACAATGTGATCTAGCGGAAATCGCCTCGTTTCGATAAACGCGCCCCGGAGATATCGTACGGATGGGAGGTTGATGCTCTTCCATATAGCGTACCTGCACCGATGAGGTGTGGGTGCGCAATAGAATATCCGGATTGGTCTGAATAAAAAACGTGTCTTGCATATCCCGAGCAGGGTGATACTCGGGCAAATTTAACGCGGTAAAATTATGCCAGTCATCTTCGATCTCAGGGCCTTCAGAAACATTAAAACCAATGCGCGAAAAAATATCAATAATTCGATTTTTAACTAAGGATATTGGGTGTCTTGCCCCTAGATTTAGCGGCAAACCAGGACGGGTCAAATCCCCGTAGGCCCCATGGGCTGTCTCATTTTGAGATAGGGTGGCCTTACAATCAACAACGCGTTGCTCTGCCGCATTTTTCAAAGCGTTAACGGCTTGGCCAAAAGCCTTTTTCTGGTCTGCAGGCACCTCTTTGAAGGCCGCAAAAAACTCATTTAATAAGCCTTTTTTACCTAAATAAGCGATACGAAAAGCTTCAATTTCTTCCTGAGTTTGCCCCTGAAATGTAGCGACTTTGGCAATGTGTTCGTTTATTTTATCGATCATCGATAAGCGTGTTTGAAGGCGTAAAAATAGGGATTTTATCCTGAATTAGTCCAGGAGCTTTTGGGCTAAAAAATACTGGACTATAGCCTCTTTCATTAATACCGCTTGTTCTCCTGCCTTTAACGCCGGCAGCGGTTCAACGTTTTGGTAATGGGGCCAGCCTTGATCATCAACAAAGTCAAAGCGATAATACCCGTAAGGTTCCAGCAATTTGCAAATGGCAATATGCATAAGATTAATTTTCTCGTCCTTCTTAAATTTCCTGTGTATTTGTCCTAACTCTTGCACGCCAACGAGATAGATGATGGCATCTAAATCTAAAGGATCTCCATCAGAAAATTGTGTGCTCAATTGCTCAACCAAATGGTCCCAACGCTGTTTTAAAAGGGCATCTCTTGACATAAGACAAAAGTAAGTCGAATAATCTTCATTTACCAAGAAATCCTATCTTTACAAGACATCTAAAGCCATGCATTTATTTGACCTCTTATTGCTGATTCTCCTGGTTTTGGGCTTTTTTTGGGGGCTTCGAAAAGGACTAATTCAAACCCTAGCATCACTTTTGGCGCTTATCTTGGGGATTTATATTGCGTTGACCTTTACCGGCGACTTAGCGCAATTATTAACCCGTTGGTTTGATTGGTCTAAAAAGAATGCGGATTGGGTATCCTTTATCGTTTTGTTTATTCTCACGGTTATGGCTGTGGTAACCTTGGGTAAATGGGTTACAAAAATTGCGGGTTTGATTGCGCTTGGGTGGATAAACCGCCTCCTTGGAGCCTTCCTTTACACCGCCCAAACGGCCCTGATCTTAAGCTATGTCCTCTGGTTTTTTGCCCAAGTGCAACTCGATGATTACGTCCTGCCCGAAAACACAAAAACAGAATCGAAAACTTATTCCGCCATTGCTGGTTTTGCCCCGACCATAACCCCGATGATTCAAGATTTTTGGGCCAGTCACTGGGGCCAAGAACAGCAGAAGGACCCCGTCAATAATTCGGCCCAATAGACCTATAAGGCCTTAATTTCTTGGGAAGACACCCAGCCCCGGCGCCCATCGGCGAGTTCTATTTCTTGCCACTCATCTTGAGTTTGCAATAGTCTTAGCTTCGTTCCTGCGTGTAATTCAAACAAGGCTTCATCACTCAATCTTGGTCCTGAACGCACACTCATCTCTTGGGCAAATACAATCGCCCAGCGATATTTTTGCTTATAGGATTGCGTTTTAACGCCTAAATAAATTGACGCGGCAAAAAGCATTATCGACAAAACACTCATTACGAAACTGAATCGCTTCGCTGCAGGAGTTTCAACCCAATTAAATCTGATCACAACAAAAACAAAGAGCCCCATAAAAAATAGCCCCAACCAAGCCCAAGTATTGACCGAAAGCAATTGAGCTGAAGCCTCATCCCATTTCTGAAATAAGGTCTTAGGCTGTTCTCTTATAACATCGACAAGCGCATTTTGAACATAAGCCCTATTGGCCTTGATTTCCCCATCCCCCGGCGAGAGTTCAAGGGCTTTTTCATAATAATAAATGCTCGAGGCCAAATCATTCAAATGATAATAAGCGTTCGCCATGTTATAATAAATCGCAGCACTATGTACCCCCGATTCTAAAACCGCTTCCCAACGCAAAATGGCCTCGTTGTATTGCTCATTTTTATAGAGTTGATTGCCCTGATCAAACCAATTATCTGACTGGCCTTGACCATGGCCATTTTGCGCGGCAAAAAGCAATATAAAAACCCATAAATAAAGTCCTCTAGCCATCATCTTTTGGTGTTGTTTATCAATGCAATTACCTCTTGTGCTTCATTGTAATCATTTTGCACATCCACGGCCGTAGTTGGCGCATATCGCGCACGCTCACAGCGCTCGATCAAACCGATTAATCGATCAATTGCGTCTTGGGTGAGTGTTCTCTGGGTCATTAGGGCCCTTATGTTTTCTTTGGACAGTCCGGAGGTTTCTAGCTTCAATTGGGCTTTTAAAAACAGGTGTAAGGATCGCTCCAAGGCGGCGTAAAACGCCGTGGGATTCTGTTGCTCTGCCTTAGCTTGACTCAGGTACTGAGCAATTAATCGCTTGCGCTTTCTCAAGTCTCGAGAGGCCGTGTCTCCGAGATAACGATTTCTTATCGCGCTGAGCACAAACCACAATGGCAAGAAAATCAATAATCCCAAGACCCACCGCCAATAGGCCCAAGTGCCAAACCAAGGGGCGGGGTTTCTAGCGAGCCAATCTGATTGTAATTTGATGTAGCTAAAGCGATCCGTATCCACAACGACCAGATTGGTGTCAGCGCGCTCATTATTTTGCAGCGCAGATTCTTGAGCCGGACCGTTAATCACAGAGACTATATGGTCTTGGGTGGTTTTGGTGATGTACCGTTCAAGATTAGGGTCGAAATATGAAAAACTAAGGGGAGGCAATGGATAAGTTCCTTGATTTTGTGGCACTAATGTGTATACTTCAGAAACTGAGCCCCGCATTCCGCTGGTTCGGGTGCTTATTTTATCATTTCGGGCCGGTTCATAAACCTCAAAAGCGTTTGGAAATTGAGGCTTTGGCAATTCAAAGAGTTTTAAATTTCCCTCTCCACGTACCGTTACACTATATTCTAAAGACTCCTGAGCGTCGAGTTCTGATCGTGAAATCGAGCTGTCAAAATCAAAGAATCCAACCGCGCCAGTAAAATCCTCTGGGCGATTTTCTAAAGGCAAGGGTTTAACATTTATCGTGCGCCTTCCTGCTGAGATGGTCTTATTGACCCGCGTGGTCATAAAGCGTCCAAAGAAATCCCTGCGATTCGAACGCACGTCAATAGGCACGTCTAAGGTAAGTGGCTCAATACTGAGTTCTCCTGTTTTCTGTGGGTAAAGCACGGCAGTGCGCAAAACGACGTATCGATAGTCTTCGCCTCGATATTGCCCCTCATAAATTTGTAGTTGTCCTTTTTGATCTAAGTTTTGACTCCAAAAGTCAGCGTATTTAGGCGAGTCTATTTCACGCCAATTACTTGTAATACTGACTTGATTAGACACATACAGCTTATAAACGACGGTAATCGCTTCATTGAGATAGGGATTGGTGTTAGAAACCTCTGCGACCAAATGGACATTTTCACTGGCCAAATAATCTGCGTTATTTCCGTCTTTGGGGATTTCCACCGCCTCGGTGACCACAACTTCGACCGGTAAGGATTTATAGCGCTCCCCATCGACTTCTATCGCCGCTTGACCTATTGTTGCTACTCCTTTTTTTAGCGGGGCTAAGAAAAAACTATACGTTTTGGAATAAGAGCGCTTTCCGTTAATCCATGAATTACTAATGGATTGATTCGGTCCGCCGAGCACCCGGAATCCTTCGAAGCTAGGCGGCTCAAAATTATCCCCATCTTGATTCATCTCAAAATCGATCCGCAAACGTTCGTTAAGGCCCAATTTCTTTTTACTCACTTTGGCTGTAAACTCAACTTGTGCTCCAAGACCCATGGGGATCATCAAAACAACGACATAAAATATCCACTTCGCCATCACTCGCATACTACCAATCTTTTGAGCGTTTTACTTTGGCCCCTTTGGCCTTTTGTAAGTTCATCTTGTCCTGCACCTTTTGCTCTTCATTATTCATGGCTTCTAGCAGGTTTTTAACCTGCTGTGGCGACAATTGACCAGGTTTCGGCTGTTGCGGGTTCTGGCTCTGATTTTGATCATTGGGTTTTTGATTCTTTCCTTGCTCATCGCCTTGTTGATCCTTTGGGTCTTGTTGATCCTTTCCCTGATCTTGTTGGTCTTGATTGTCCTGATTCTCGTCGTTTTGGTCGTTTTGATTCGGATCATTTTGGTTTTCCCCATCTTGATCTTGCTGATCTTGTTGGTTCTGATCTTCTTTTTCTTCCTGATCCTTTTTGTCGTCCTTGTTTTCGTCCGGAGGAGGTGGGTTTTTTTCTAAAAGGTCTTGTGCTACAGCCAAATTATACCGACTTTCATCATCGTGTGGGTTGCTGCGCAAAGCATCTTTATAGGCCTCAACGGCTTCCTGATACATTTTCTCCTTCATAAAAGCATTGCCCAAATTGTGAAATGCCCGGTGTTTGTGTTCGTAAGAAGCCGCGTCTCGAGCCGCTTGTTTAAAACGAAATAAGGCTTCATTGTTTTGCCCCCGCAGGTGGTATTCGTTCCCGAGATTAAACGCCCCGTTCTCACGCTCTCCTAGGGCTAAAGCCTTGCGGTAATCCGCCTCCGCCTCAGCAAAAGCGCCTTCAGCCAAGTGCGTCGCCCCGCTGGACAATGCGGTTTGAGCCTCTGACGCCAAGGGGGCTTGCAAAGCGGGGTCCTCCTGTGCCAAGAGCCACTGGGGCTGCAACGTGGCTGCAAAAAACCCAGCTAACAAAATGATCTGTCTCATCACGATTCTAATTCTCATCACTTTGTTCATTAAACAAATTTAATTTTTTTAACCATTTGGTTTTGCGCTCAAGCATGAATGAGTCGGCCAATAACAAAACCAAGGCCAGAACCAAAAACCATTGAAATTGGTCTTTAAAATCGGTAAACTGCTTGGATTCAAACTCCGTCTTATCCATAGCATTGAGTATATCCTGAACCTGCGCGACGACCTCTTTGGTTTGGGTTCCATCAATATACTTTCCCTGTCCCCATTCGGCAATATTTTGCAAATTCTGTGCATTGAGTTTGGTAATGACCTGGTTGTTATCTTGATCTCTTTTGTAATACTGCAAAATACCGTTGCGTTTGATCGGTATCGGCGCTCCCGCCGAGCTGCCCACCCCAATA
The DNA here is from genome assembly GCA_002335345.1 of Flavobacteriaceae bacterium UBA2000. Classification (GTDB taxonomy): domain Bacteria; phylum Bacteroidota; class Bacteroidia; order Flavobacteriales; family Flavobacteriaceae; genus BACL21. The sequence continues at coordinate 21,683 of DDCS01000047.1, forward strand.
GTATAAATTTGAATGCCCGCCTCTACGGCGGCGGCCACCGCGTCCTGATCTTGTTCTTGATGGTCCTCACCGTCGCTCACGATAAACAGAACGCGATTGGTCTGCTCTTGGTCATTGTAATACGTCTTGGATAAATTGATTGCTTCATTGATCGCCGTCCCTTGAGAGGAGACCATCTCGGTATTCATGTTGTTTAAAAATAACTTAGCCGAAGCAAAATCAGTAGTGATGGGGACTTGTGGAAAAGCACTACCCGCATATCCAATCACCCCAACGCGATCCCCAACCAGATTGTTAATGATTTGGGTCACCAATTGCTTCGATTTTTCGAGGCGATTGGGAGCAACATCCTCGGCGAGCATACTTTTAGACACGTCAACAGCAAAGACAACATCGACGCCTTGACGGGTCACGGTTTCAATCTTGCTTCCCAGTTTTGGATTGACCAAAGCGATAATTAAAGCGGCGATGCATAAGGCCCAGACAACAAATTTTATCCATGATTTGATCCACGACTGGTTCGGCCCTAATCGATCCAGTGCTCTTTTGGAAAAAAACTTTTTCTGCACGGACTTTTGCCAATAGATACGCCATAAAAATAGGAAGAGCGCCACGATGAGTGTCGTGAGTCCGTAGAAGTATATTGGTTCCTCGAGCTGATACATCAAATAAAACTTTTAAATAGGGTTTGACGCATTAAAAACTCAAAAAGCAATAAGCCGAGTGCCACCAAAATAAGGGGGCGATATCCTTCGTCGTACTGTTGATATTTAAACTCTTCCACTTCGGTTTTCTCAAGCTTATTGATTTCATCGTAAATCTCACCAAGCTTGGAATTATTGGTCGCCCGAAAATAGAGACCTCCTGTGGTTTGGGCTATTTCTTGAAGCAATGCCTCATCGATTTCCACAGGCACTTTTCCATATTGAAACTGGCCGTTTGGTCTCATGCCCACGGGAGAAAGGGCCAGTCCATTAGAGCCAAGACCAATGGTATATACTTTAATGCCAAATTCTACCGCCAATTCACTGGCCGTACGTGGATCAATAAAGCCTGAATTATTGACTCCATCGGTCAGTAAAATTATCACCTTACTTTTTGCGCGACTCTCTTTGAGGCGGTTCACCGAAGTTGCCAATCCCATCCCAATAGCTGTTCCTCCTTCAATAATTGTGTTGTATTCAATGGATTTCAGCGCGGATAAGACCAGGGTTTTATCGCTGGTCAAAGGCGTTTTCGTATAGCTTTCACCGGCGTACTCCACTAATCCTAATCGATCGTTAGGACGACTGTTTATAAATCGGGCGGCCACCTCCTTTAAGGCTTCCAATCGGTTTGGGGTTAAGTCACGGGCCAGCATACTCGCTGAAACATCGATGGCCATGACAATATCAATTCCTTTTGAGGTTTTAATCCGCGTACTTTGGTCCACATATCTAGGTCGGGCCAAGGCAATAATAATCAACACCATGGCCGCAAGGCGCAGCACCCACAAAAAAGACTTCGCCAAAGACCAAAAGTTAGTACTTCGATCTGCAGTATTTAGGGCAGACATGTTCCATTCAGCATTGTGTCGGCGACGGCTATACCAAAACCAAAAAACCATGACGGGCACTAGCGCCAATAACCAAAACCACTCAGGCGAGACAAATTCAAAAGTTCTTGTCATGGCGTCTCAGGTTTTTGATTGGTCTGCGGAATTTCCAACGACACCGAATTAATGATCCGTTCTTTTAGTCCTTGGGCAAATCGATCGTCATCAACAAAGGCCACCATTACCGTTTGTATCCCCCTTTGCTGGTCAAAAACCAGGAGTTCGTATTGATGAGATTCGGTTCCCACTTGTCCTGATGCATTGGCCACATAAAAACTACCATAAGCCCTTATTCCTTTAATCCCCTCTGGAGTTTCAAAAGACTCATCTTTTACAATCAAGGTACTTGCCCCTTGCTCTTCTAATAAAACTAAAGATCGGTTTAAAGCCATCGCGATATTCCAATTCTCTTGGGGCTGGGTTTGGGTGGAGGTTACCGCCACATAAAACTCGTCCTCTAGGGTAAAGGCTTCAAATATTGCCGTACCCCGCGCTGAGAGACTGTCTTGATCTGGATGGTTATAGATTTTACGCACCAAAATCTCCGGGGATTCCAAGATAACGGCAGGCACCCCATACTCACTTTTATACCAAGGACCTTCAGCCAAATCGCGCATTGTATTCCCAAAAATCTGATCTTGGGCCTCTTGTGGCCCAACATAAAAGACATAAGCTACCCCGGCTGTTAATAATGCAGCCATAGAATAAATCCATTGGCGTTTGCGCTTTTGCCTGGCGTGTAATGCGGCTCTAGCCGCTGCATCTAATGCCGCTTGTTCCTCTTCGGGTTCGGGCTCAGGAATACTTGCCTTTAAAGCCTCAACAATTGTTCTTGCCTGAGTAAAATCCTCTTCCCACTGTGCTTTGGTCACATTGGCCTTGGCAAATTTGATCAAATCAGCGCGACGCAAAATCTGACCTAATACGTTAATGGTTTCTATTTTTATATCAAAATGATCCCCTAATCTGTGTAACTCCAGTCGGTCCAATAACTCATCTGTTGTGCTTTCTAAGGCGCGTGAATCGATTTCACGGTGGATGTATGTTTTCAGGACATCGGTGAGTTCAGTGTACAAGCCTTTAAATCCAATCTGCTCGAGGGACTCATGAGCGCTCAGCTTTTCAAGGCGTTGACGCGCCTCTTGATACGGGGGAAGTGGCGGTGGTGCGGGCGCCTGTGCTTCAGACTTTTTTATTCGCCACCACCAAAATAAAGCGGCGAGTAATGCGACACCAGTAAGAGCTATCCAAGGCCAAATGGGACCGCTCTGCAACGGAACTTGGGCTGAAGGTTTAATGGCAAAAATTTGTTGTTGGGTCGTGTCGACAGGAATGGTCAAGACGGCCACATTGAATTCGGGTGTATCAAAGGCACTGTCATTAATCATCACCCTCTGCTTGCTCAGACGATGATAACCAGAATCAAATTGGGTTAACCCGTATTTTTTTAGAAGTTGCCAACGGTGCTTATTGCTCTGGTCTCTTAGGGTGTCCACAGCGTAACTTCGGATCACTTCAAAGGCGCCAAAAGATTTTCCTTCGGGGAACATAACAAAATCCGTGCTGTCTGCTTGTACCTGAATCAAAAACTCAAGTTCTTCACCAATCCGCATTTGGGTGGTGTCCACAGAGGCCTTCACCTGGGCATTGAGTTGTTTTCCTATCCCAAGGGTCAGGATCATCAAGAACCCAAAAAACCCACGGCTCCAAAGTAGGCCCATTCCGCTAGTTCTATGTTTTCTCGCTGTACTCATCCCCTTACGCTCTGTTTTTGAAATAGCCCAAAAGCTTTTTGACATAACTTTCCTGCAGACTACAATCAATCGTCCCTGCACCACATTTTGAAAAGGCCTCGTGAAAGGCAGTCACTCTTTTCTGATAAGCCAAATGATGATTTCGCCGCACTGTTTTACTTCCCGTGTGGATCAGGCGCCGCTCCCCGGTTTCACGATCAAGCATTTCAACCATCCCTAAATTAGGGAGCGCGGCCTCGCTTTGGTCGTATACGCGAATCCCTGTGACATCGTGCTTACGTGCCGCAATGCGCAATGGGGACAAGAATGGAGCGCTGATAAAATCTGAAAGCACAAAAACAATCGCCTTTTTTTTCATCACCGAGGTCAAATATTTCAGCGCGGCCCCAATATCTGTCTTTTTGCCTTGCGGTTTAAATTCCAACAGTTCTCGAATAACACGCAAAACGTGTGATTTACCCTTTTTTGGCGGTATGAACAACTCGATCTGATCGGTAAACAAGATTAAGCCTATTTTATCGTTGTTTTGTAAGGCTGAAAAGGCCAGAGTCGCTGCAATTTCTGTAAGCATTTCCCCCTTAAATTGCTGTTGGGTCCCGTAAAACTCGGACTGGCTCACATCGACCATAAGCATGAGGGTAAGCTCACGCTCTTCTTCGAACACCTTTACAAAGGGTTCATTATAACGTGCGGTAACATTCCAATCAATGGCCCGAATATCGTCTCCGTATTGATAAGACCGCACCTCGCTAAAAGTCATTCCGCGGCCTTTGAAGGTAGAGTGATACTCTCCTCCAAACACGTGGTCGCTTAACCGCCGTGTTTTGATTTCTATGGCACGAACTTTTTTTAAGAGGGTCTTTGTGTCCACAATACTGGAATTTAGACTTCAGTTTAATTATTTGATTAATTAATAGAATCGCTCAAAACGGCTTTTCCTTGATTCCCTAATGCTAAGAGGGGGCTTAAGGAACTTCGATTACATCAACGATTCGATGAATCAAGGCCACGGAGGTTACTTCCTCAGCTTCAGCTTCATAAGTAATGCCGACGCGGTGGCGCAATACATCGTCAACTACCGCGCGGACATCCTCAGGAATAACATAACCTCTGCCTTTTATAAACGCATAACTCTTCGCCGCAAGCGCTAGGTTGATGCTTCCACGCGGCGAGGCACCATAACTAATCAGAGGTTTTAAGTCGGATAAATTATAGTCCTCGGGGCGACGTGTCGCGAAAATAATGTCTAGAATATAGCGCTCTATTTTCTCGTCCATGTATACTTGACGAACCGCTTTTTGCGCTTTTTTAATTTGGTCGAGGGTAATCACGGGGTTTACAGACTCCAAACCACCATTTAAATTCTGTCGAATGATGAGTTGTTCTTCAGCCAATGCGGGGTAATCAATAACTGTTTTGAGCATAAAACGGTCCACTTGAGCTTCAGGAAGCGGGTAGGTTCCTTCTTGTTCAATAGGGTTTTGCGTGGCCATAACCAAAAATGGTTGGTCGAGCTTAAAGGTCTCATCGCCTATGGTCACTTGGTGTTCTTGCATGGCTTCAAGCAAAGCCGATTGAACTTTGGCTGGAGCACGATTGATCTCATCGGCCAGGACAAAGTTGGCAAAGATGGGCCCTTTTTTGATGCTAAAATCATTGGTTTTGATATTGTAAATCATCGTTCCAATGACATCTGCCGGCAATAAATCCGGGGTAAATTGTACCCGACTAAAGGAGCCTTTCACTGCCTTTGACAGTGTGTTAATTGCCAAAGTCTTTGCCAATCCGGGAACCCCTTCAAGGAGTATGTGCCCCTGAGACAATAATCCGATCAGCAGACGCTCAATCATGTGTTTTTGACCAACAATAACCTTGTTCATCTCTTGTGCGAGCAAATTAACTATAGCGCTCTCTCGCTCAATCATTTCGTTGAGCATTCCTAAATCCTGTGGGTTCTGATTAGATTCCATAACTACATCCTTCCATTAAAAAAGACCGAACACTTTAGGTCGATCTTAAATTTCACGTCGCAAATTGATGATAATTCATCAATTGCCTTGTTAATAATTGGTTAAAAAATACGATAAATAAAGGGCTTAGCACCGATTTATCCTCAATAAAATGTCTAATTTTAAAATAAACTTTTTGTCATGAAAAATTCATTCTCTTCGGTTATTGTTGGGTGCATGGATTGGGGCTCTTGGCGCCGAAATTTTGACACCTCTGAAATGACAGAGCTCATTCAGGAGAGTGTTTCCCTAGGGCTCACAAGCTTTGATCACGCCGACATTTATGGCGATTACACTGTGGAAGAACAATTTGGTAAGGCCCTCGACAAAGCCAAGGTGTCCCGACAAGATCTTCAAATTATTAGTAAATGTGGCATACAATACGCTTGTGAAGCCCGCCCACATACCGTAAAACACTATCAATACGATACCGCCTATATCATCGAGAGTGCTGTGCGTTCAATTGAACACTTGCGCTGCGACTATCTCGATCTATTTTTGTTGCATCGTCCAAGTCCATTAATGCGCCCTGAGGCGGTGGCCGAGGCTGTAAACACCCTTAAAGAGCAAGGGAAAATCAAGGCCTTTGGCGTATCGAACTTCACCCCGAGCCAAACCGCGTTAATGGCTCCAAAAACGGAAATTGCTGTGAATCAAATTCAATGTTCTTTAACGCATTTGACTCCTTTTTTTGACGGTAGCCTGGACCATATGATGACTCATGGAATTCAGCCTATGGCTTGGAGTCCGATCGGTAAAGTTTTTAAAGACAAAAGCGAGGCGACCTACCGAATCCATGCGGTGCTTAATCGATTGTGTGAAGAATATCAAGCCACCAAAGATCAAATCGTGTTGGCTTGGCTCATGACCCATCCCTCGGGGATTATTCCCGTGGTGGGGACCACCCAAAAAGAACGTTTAGCGACTGCGGCCAAAGCCGCCGAAATCAAACTTTCTGAAATTCATTGGTTTGAGCTACTTGTGGCCAGTCAAGGCCATAAAGTCCCTTAATAATTTTCTATCAAAATATGACACGACTCAAAGACAAGACCGCTTTAATCACCGGAGCCACTTCAGGTATAGGGCTCGCAACGGCGAGAGCACTGGCTCAAGAAGGCTGTCGGTTAATTATTGCCGGCAGAAGACAGGAGCGATTAACGGCCTTATCCCAAGAACTAAAAACTTTGGTTCCTGTTCATGCCCTTAATTTTGACGTCCGTGACAAAGTCCGTGTTTTTGATCTCTTGGGTCATCTCCCGTCTGACTTTAATCAGGTGGACATTTTGATCAACAATGCGGGCAACGCTCATGGCTTGGATTCAATTCAAGAGGGGAATCCTGATGATTGGGATGCCATGATTGACATAAACGTCAAAGGCCTTTTGTATGTTTCAAAGGCCATTATTCCAGGTATGGTGAGCCGTGGACAAGGCCATGTCATCCATATCGGATCCACAGCCGGCAAAGAAGTCTACCCAAAAGGCAATGTGTACTGTGCCAGCAAGCACGCTGTAGATGCGCTGAACCACGGAATGCGTATCGACCTCAACGGCAAAGGAATTAAAATCAGTGCGATTCATCCAGGCATGGTCGAAACTGAGTTTAGCCAGGTTCGTTTTAAAGGAGATGCCGCGCGCGCAGATCAAGTTTATAAGGGGTTTACGCCGCTGCACCCTGAGGATATCGCAGAGATTATCGTTTTTGCCCTCAATAGGCCTGCCCATGTGAATATCGCAGACCTCACGGTCATGTGTTTGGATCAAGCCTCGAGTACCATTGTCAATAAAAGGAATTCCTAGTGGCACAGTATGTTATTGGTGACATTCACGGGGGAAATCGCGCACTGACCCAACTGTTAGCGCGCGTCCCGATCAGACCGAATGATCAGCTCATTTTCTTAGGCGATTACCTGGATGGTTGGTCTGAAGGGCCTGAAGTCATTGATTCATTAATAGCGCTTTCGAAACAATATAATTGCCGTTTTATTCGTGGCAACCACGATGCCCTTTGCTTGGATTATTTAAAAAATGGCAAGGCCCCACAGCAATGGGTTATCCATGGTGGGCAAAGTTCAATAGATGCCTATAAGCATTGTCCTTCAGCGCAGATTGATCGTCACATCGCCTTCTTGGAACACCTTGAAAACTATATCGAAATAGAAGCCCGCTTATTTGTCCATGCTGGATTTTCACACCCAAAAGGTCCCAAAGAAGAATTTCACGCCCACCTCGTTTATTGGGACCGAAGCCTCTGGGAAACCGCAAGAGCGGCCCACCATTTAACGGATCAGGATTCCTGGCAATACCCCGAACGCCTTAAATTATATAAAGAGATTTATATCGGGCACACTCCGGTTCAACGTATCGGAGCCTCAACACCTTTTTGCGCTTCTAATGTATGGAACGTGGATACAGGAGCCGCTTTTGGCGGGGCGCTGAGTGCCATCAATACCGCGACCAAAGAATTCTGGCAGAGCGATCCACTGCCGAGTCTTTACCCTAATGAACTCGGGCGTCAAGCTTAAAACGCTTAACAGAATTACAGCCACTAAGCACACCGTTCTAAGGAGCTGACACAGCGCCAAGACAGAGACAAGACAGAACATAAAGCTGAGCAATCTCGGGCATGAGTGATTTCGAGAAACGGCTTGTTTCAAGAAAAAACTTACAAATCGAACTTAATCCCTTGAGCCAAAGGCAATTCTGTAGTGTAGTTAATCGTGTTGGTCTGACGACGCATATAGACTTTCCAAGCATCACTGCCCGATTCTC
>DDCS01000047.1:29834-30853 GCA_002335345.1 Flavobacteriaceae bacterium UBA2000
TTGGCAATACCACAATCACTTCCGGCATGACTTAAAAACAACTCTGCCTCTCTTAAATTGTTGGTCATGATGGCGCTCGAAAGCCCTTGAGCCACACCATTTTGTTGAGCGATTGCATTTTCGACGCTCCCTGAATACTTCATGAGATAAAGTATGGGCGCAAAAGTTTCATGCTGAACGATTTCATAATGATTTTCCGCTTCAGCAATCGCGGGCTTAACATAACATCCGCTTTCGTAACCTGGCCCATCTAGGGTGCCGCCTGGAACCAAAAGAGAACCGCCTTCTGTGACTACTTTTTCCAAAGCGGCCTCATACATCGCAACGGCATCTTTATCGATTAAAGGCCCCACGTGATTGTTTTGATCCAAAGGATTTCCGATACGCAACTGCTTGTAAGCACTGGCCAAAGCTTCTTTGACCTGATCATAAATAGACTCGTGAATAATCAAACGACGCGTTGAGGTACAACGTTGGCCACAAGTCCCTACAGCACCGAATACTGCTCCGATGACGGTCATTTTAATGTCGGCATCTGGTGTTACAATAATCGCATTGTTTCCTCCTAATTCAAGAAGACTGCGTCCCAAGCGCTCGGCGACGGTTTGCGCCACGATTTTACCCATTCGGGTAGACCCTGTGGCAGAAACCAAAGGCACGCGTTTGTCTTGGGTCATCATTTGACCCACCTTATAGTCTCCGTTTATCAGGCAAGACAGACCTTCTGGTAAATTGTTTTTGGCAAATACTGTGGCCGCAATGTTTTGACAGGCAATCCCACAAAGTGGTGCCTTTTCAGAGGGCTTCCACACACAGACATCACCACAAATCCAAGCCAGTGCAGTATTCCAACACCAAACGGCTACAGGAAAGTTAAAAGCAGATATAATTCCCACAATCCCTAGTGGATGGTATTGATCGTACATGCGGTGCCCAAAACGTTCACTGTGCATGGTAAACCCATGCAGTTGGCGCGAGAGTCCCACGGCAAAATCACAGATGTCGATCATTTCTTGAAC
>DDCS01000180.1 GCA_002335345.1 Flavobacteriaceae bacterium UBA2000
CGTTACGCACCCGTGCGCCGGTCGTCAGCGGAAAAGCAAGCTTTTCCCTGTTCCCCCTCGACTTGCATGTGTTAGGCCTGCCGCTAGCGTTCATCCTGAGCCAGGATCAAACTCTTCATCGTAGAATCTTAAAAATATTCATGCCAATAAAGATGTTCCTCAAAGGTTATATCTCAGGTGTTTTTGTGTTTGTTTGTTTCATTCATTCATCCTTTCGAAAAAGGACAAATTATGAACGCGCTGTCAATTATTTTTCTCAATATATCAATGAACTTTTCTTGTGAGATGGCGCGGAATTGAACCGCTAAAACTTCCTTTCATCTCTATCGCTTACCGTATCTCTTTCGCTAAGCGGGTGCAAATATAGAACTTAATTTCTTCTCTGCAATTTTATTTCAAAAAAACTTTAGAACTTTTTTATTGTTGCTTTGGAGCGGCTGTTTTGGACAGTTATTTCCTTTTCAAAGCGGTGGCAAAGATAAATGTAATTTTCACATTCGCAAACAATATTATTTAGTTTTTCATCAATAAAAATGCCGTGATTTCACAAGAGACTCAGGACTATTGACTTAGCTAAAAAATGGTCGAAAAAAAGTTTTTACCTATATATATGTATGTTTTTAACCAACTTTGTAGGCCATCCCAGATTACGCACTGAAACATCCCTTTGAAAGGCCTGTTTCTTCAGGTGGTTATATTGGATAAATCCTATTGTAAAACGCTAGAATGAATCTTATCTTTGCCACCTAAACTAAAGGCAATGATTGCAATTACTCTGCCCGATGGCAGTATCAAGAACTTTGAACCAGGGGTTACTCCTTTTGATGTAGCGATGAGCATCAGTGAAGGTTTGGCCAGAAATGTCATCTCTGCGACATTTAATGAGCGTGTTGTAGAGACTTGTACGTCTCTCGACGTAGATGGATCGCTTACCTTACACACCTGGCAGAATGAAGAAGGGAAAAAAGCTTTTTGGCATTCCTCCGCACATATACTTGCCCAGGCATTAGAGCAATTATATCCCGGTGTAAAGCTATGGGTTGGTCCTGCAATCGAACGCGGCTTTTACTATGATGTTGATTTGGGCCAAGAAAGTCTCTCTGAAAAAGACTTCAAGGCTATTGAAGATAAGATGCTGGAAATTGCACGGGGTAAGCACGATTTTAAAATGAGAGCCATTTCTAAAGATCAGGCCCTCTCCTATTACAAAGGAAAAAACGAATACAAAGTTGATTTAATTTCAAATCTCGAAGACGGGACCATTACCTTTTGCGATCACGACACCTTTACGGATTTATGCCGTGGAGGGCACATCCCGAATACGGGTATTGTAAAAGCGGTTAAAATTCTTAGTGTTGCAGGGGCGTACTATAAAGGAGATGAAAATAACAAGCAGCTTACCCGGGTTTATGGCATTAGTTTTCCTAAGCAAAAAGAGCTGACCGAATACCTCGCATTATTGGAAGAGGCGAAAAAAAGAGACCACAGAAAATTAGGCAAGGAACTTGAACTCTTTACCTTTTCCCAAAAAGTCGGACAAGGTCTTCCTTTGTGGTTGCCAAAAGGGGCCGCCCTAAGAGAGCGGCTGGAGAACTTCCTAAAGGCTGCCCAGAAAAAAGCAGGTTATGATATGGTTATCTCTCCTCATATCGGAAATAAAGAGTTATACGTAACCTCCGGGCATTACGCCAAATACGGTGCGGATAGTTTTCAATCGATCAAAACACCAAACGAAGGTGAAGAATTCATGCTTAAACCCATGAACTGTCCTCACCACTGTGAAATGTACAACAGCAAACCTTGGTCCTATAAAGATTTACCCAAGCGTTTTGCCGAATTCGGCACTGTATATCGTTACGAACAAAGCGGGGAGCTTCATGGACTTACGCGCGTTCGTGGATTTACTCAAGACGACGCCCACATTTTTTGTACTCCAGATCAACTCGATCAGGAGTTTATGAATGTTATTGACCTAGTACTATACGTTTTTGGCTCACTTGGTTTTGACAATTTTACGGCACAAGTTTCCCTTCGCGACCCAAAAAATCCAGATAAATATATAGGCCATCTTGAAAACTGGGAAAAAGCAGAGGCGGCTATTATTAATGCCGCCAAGGCCAAGGGATTGGATTACGTTGTTGAAGAGGGCGAAGCGGCCTTTTACGGACCAAAACTTGATTTCATGGTAAAGGATGCCTTAGGCCGCAGCTGGCAGTTGGGCACAATTCAAGTAGATTACAACCTCCCGGAACGATTTGAGCTTACCTATAAGGGTAGTGACAATGAACTCCATCGACCCGTTATGATTCACAGGGCTCCTTTTGGGAGTATGGAGCGCTTTATCGCGATACTTCTAGAACATACCGGCGGTAATTTCCCGCTATGGTTAATGCCAGAACAAGTCAGTATTTTATCCCTCAGTGAGAAATACGAAAAATACGCGCAAAAAGTTTTAAATTTGCTCGAAAATCACGACATTCGCGCCCTTGTAGACAATCGCAACGAGACCATCGGTAAGAAAATCCGAGAGTCTGAGATGAATAAAATTCCATTCATGTTGATTGTCGGAGAGCAGGAAGAACTGGAAGGTTCAGTTTCTGTGAGACAGCACGGGATCGGCGATTTAGGAAGTATGAAAATAGAAATGTTCATCGACAAAATCAAAGAAAGCGTTCGTCAAGAAGTAAAGGAATTTAAGGAAGTTTAATTAAAATTATAGAGCCATAGCAATACGTCGTAAAAGGAGTAGAGGACCTGCCCGGATTATTAAAGAAGACCAACACCGCATAAACGGTAAAATTCGCGCTCTAGAAGTGCGTTTGGTTGGTGACAATATCGAAGTGGGGGTCTACCCACTCAAGCAAGCCTTAAGCATCTCCGAAGAACTCGGTTTAGATCTTGTTGAAATTTCTCCAAATGCCGAACCCCCTGTGTGTAAGGTAATGGATTATAAGAAATTTGTCTACGAGCAGAAGAAACGAGAAAAGGTAATGAAGGCCAAAGCCTCGAAAGTGGTGATAAAGGAAATCCGATTTGGCCCCAATACAGACGACCATGATTATGAGTTCAAAAAGAAACACGGAGAAAAATTCTTAAAAGAAGGGGCCAAATTAAAAGCCTACGTTTTCTTTAAAGGACGTTCAATTATATACAAGGACCAGGGAGAGATTTTACTGTTAAAATTAGCCCAAGAACTTGAAGAATTTGGCAAAGTCGAACAAATGCCAAAGTTAGAAGGAAAGCGCATGACCATGTTCATTGCGCCTAAAAAGAGTAAGTAATAAAGCGAAATCATTATAAACCTAGGAAACGATGCCTAAACAAAAGACAAAATCCAGTGCTAAGAAGCGTTTTAAGCTGACCGGCACCGGTAAAATCAAAAGAAAGCATGCGTTTAAGAGTCACATCTTAACAAAGAAGTCAAAAAAACGCAAGCTAGCCCTCACGCATGATACTGTCGTAGACAAAAGCGATGAGAGCAACGTAAAGCAAATGCTTCGCTTGAAGTAAGCTTACGTCGGTTAAATCAATTAATAACCCTGGAGTCAGGCTCAAAAAAGTGTTTAATCAATAAACCGCCTGCTACAAAAAATTTAAAATTATGCCAAGATCAGTAAACTCAGTCGCCAAAAGAGCACGGCGCAAAAAAGTGCTCAAGCAAGCCAAAGGATTCTTTGGACGTCGTAAAAATGTATGGACTGTAGCAAAAAACGCTGTAGAAAAAGCCATGCAATACGCCTACAGAGACCGTCGTGCTAAAAAACGTACGTTTCGTGCGCTTTGGATTACTCGAATCAATGCAGGGGCTCGTCAACACGGTATGTCTTACTCGCAGTTTATGGGTAAATTAAAAGCTCATGATATCGAGTTAAACCGTAAAGTTTTAGCAGACCTTGCTATGAATCATCCAGAGGCTTTTGCCGCTATAGTAGACAAAGTAAAATAGGCCTTCAAGGCAAAAACTAACAATATTTCGCTTTAAAAAAAACGCCTCCATTATGGAGGCGTTTTTTTATGTCTTTTGTTTTTTCTTCTTGGCCGCAGGAAATAAAATATTGTTTAAAATTAGGCGGTAACCAGGCGAGCTCGGATGCAAGGCAAGTTCCGTTTTTGGATCCCCTACTCTATGCTGGTAATCCTCAGGATCATGACCGGCATAAAAGGTAAAAAAACCTTTTCCCCGTATTCCATGAAGATAACGGGCTTCGCCATTTACTTCATTACGACCCATAATCAATACATTTGGTTTGACCGCTGCAGGATCGAAGGCCGTGGTTTGCCCCATAAAACCCTTGACCAATGCAGTGTGATTTTGGACAAGCATGCAAGGGATAGGATCCCACTTTGCACTAAAATCCATAAGCGTAAAATAATCCTTTTCTTTATCGATCTGACGCTTTACCGTCATGTCAATACTTGAAAATTCATAAACCATAGGATCTCTTTCAAGCAAAAAATCGGTAAAGGCAAAACTTTGGGTGAAATCAATTTGCCCTTGATAATTAGGCGTACTGGGGTCACCATCAAACATAGACTCACAAATATCCACATTTTGAGCCGCTAGTGCTATGTCGAAACTGTCTGTTGCACTGCACATGGCAAACATAAATCCGCCACCGATAACGTAGTCCCGTATTTTAAGCGCCACATCTCTTTTGGCTTGCGAAACCTTATTATATCCCAAAGATTGCGCTAGGACCTCAGCCTCTTTTTTTTGCTCCAAATACCAGGGCGCCATTCGGTACGCGCGATAAAATTTTCCATATTGACCTGTAAAATCTTCATGATGCAAATGAAGCCAATCGTAGAGCAGTAGTTCATCGCCCAACACCTCTTTGTCATAAATCGTAGTAAAAGGAATCTCTGCATAGGTCAAGACCATAGTGACCGCGTCATCCCAAGGCTGCATACCCGGAGGCGCATAAACGGCAACTTTCGGTGCCTTTTCTAATTGTATGGCCTCCATGTTTTGTGAAGGACTGCTTATATAGGTTAGTATTTGGGCCGCCTCTTGGTCAGAAATTAATTCAAAATCAACACCTCGAATACGACATTCCCGACGCACTGATTCCACATCAGGGATTAAAAAAGATCCGCCGCGATAGTTCAATAACCATTGCGCTTTGATATTTTGTTCAATAACCCAATAGGTTATTCCATAGGCCTTCAAATGTTGTGATTGCTCTTCAGGCCCCATTGGAATCAAGATATATCCCGCGTGGAGCTGACTACAAAAACTCAAAAACAAAATAAAAAATAGGCGCAAAAACATAGGTTTAAGGTACGAATTTCAAAACTCGGTTCGGAGGTTTCTACTGCTTTTTATGGGCGATGTGCCTCATTGCTTTTTAAAAGCAATGAGGCATACTTCCTTAAAATGGAATATCGTCTTCTGGGCCACTTAAATCATCATTAAGGGCGCTTCCAAAGGCCTCATCCGCAGAGGGATAATTAGTCGGCTTGTAGGTGTCATCATTGGCCGCATCATTCATGCGTGAATGAATTTCTGTAGGGTAGTCAAACAACTCCAAATTTTCAAATCGACCAAGATGTCCGACGAACTTAAGACGGATTTCATCCAGACCTCCATTACGGTGTTTGGCGACAATAAATTCACCTTGACCCTCAGTAGGCGATCGCTCATCGTCATCCCATTCATCAATTTTATAATACTCCGGACGATAAATAAATGAAACGATATCAGCGTCTTGTTCAATGGCCCCTGACTCCCTCAAGTCACTCAGAATTGGACGTTTACTTCCTCCGCGCGTTTCTACAGCACGCGAAAGCTGAGATAAGGCGATAACAGGCACATTTAATTCTTTGGCCAAGGCCTTTAAGTTTCTTGAAATCGAAGAGATTTCTTGTTCCCGATTCCCGCCTTTTTGCGATCCGCCAGCGGTCATCAACTGCAGATAATCCACCATGATGAGTTTAATGCCGTGTTGAGAAGCCAAACGTCTGGCTTTTGCACGAAGGTCAAAAATGGATAAGGCCGGGGTATCATCGATATAAAGAGGGGCTTTTTCAAGGCTTTTCACTTTGACATTCAACTGCTCCCATTCGTGTTTTTCGAGTTTCCCGGTACGTAATTTTTCGGAAGAAAGCCCGGTTTCAGAAGAAATCAATCGGGTGATTAATTGCACTGAACTCATCTCTAATGAAAAGAACGCTACTGGAATTTCATATTCTACGGCAATATTTCGTGCCATAGACAGCGTCAAAGCAGTTTTACCCATACCTGGTCGCGCTGCGATAATAATTAAATCACTGGGTTGCCAACCTGAAGTCAATTTATCAACACGACTAAATCCAGAAGGAATCCCCGAGAGACCCTCGCGATTCGCGATCTCTTCAATTCGTTTTTTGGCTTGAATGACCAGATTTTGCGCCGTCTCCGAGCTGCGTTTTAAATTTCCTTGAGTAACCTCGTAAAGCTTTGATTCTGCGTTGTCCAACAAATCAAAGACATCGGTCCCTTCATCGTAGGCCTCTTCAATAATTTCACTTGAAATTTTTATCAAGCTTCTCTGTATGTATTTCTGAAGAATGATGCGCGCATGAAACTCGATGTGCGCTGAAGAGGAGACTTTTTGAGTCAATTGTATCAAGAAAAACTCCCCGCCGACACGTTCCAAACGCTTCGCCTTCTTGAGTTCAGCCGAAACGGTTAATAAGTCTACAGGTTGGCTCTCCACAAATAGTGTGTTTATTGCCTCAAAGATGTGTTGGTGTGCTTCTTTGTAAAAAACATCTGGATTTAAAATATCTATAACCTCATCAACTCCTTTTTTGTCAATCATCAT
>DDCS01000044.1 GCA_002335345.1 Flavobacteriaceae bacterium UBA2000
AAATGGTCAAGGAAAATCAACTTTGGCTAAAATTATGGTCGAGGCGATATCCTATGAAGGATCCCTAACCCTGGGCCATAATGTAGATATCGGTTATTTCGCCCAAAATCAAGCCGAGTATTTAGACGGAAATAAGACCGTAGAGCAGACGATGATCGATGCTGCGGATCAAAGCACACGCCCGAAAGTAAGAGATATTTTAGGCGCCTTTTTGTTTCGAGGCGAAGAAGTAGATAAATATGTTCGGGTGCTTTCTGGTGGAGAGCGCAATCGATTGGCTTTGGCCAAATTGCTCTTGCAGCCATTAAACGTGCTGGTTATGGATGAGCCCACAAACCACTTAGACATAAAATCAAAAAATGTTTTAAAGCAGGCCCTTATGCGCTTTCAAGGAACTTTAATCCTGGTCTCTCACGATAGAGATTTTCTGCAGGGCTTGACCCAGGTGGTTTATGAATTCAAAGAGGGCCATTTGAGGGAATATTTAGGGGATATTGACTTTTTCTTAGAACAGCGCAATTTGGTGAATTTGCGTGAGGCTGAAAAGCGAACATTACATGCCGATGAGCCGACCAAGCAAAAAAATAAAAATGAGTCACAACTAAGCTATAAAGAACAAAAAAAGAAAAAATCCCTCGCCAATAAGTTGAGTCAAATCGAACGGGACATTCAAATGTTAGAGGCAGAAATTAAAAGCCTTGATGAAGATTTGGCAAAAAATCCTGAATCCCTCAGTACTCAGGATGATTTTTATAAAAAATATGAAGCGAATAAATCCAAACTCGAGTCTTTGATGACGGACTGGGAATCAGTGAGTTTTGATTTAGAGCAGCTATAATTTTTTGTGATATGTTTAACGTTATCATGGGGTAAAGCCTTTAATTTTAACGCTAGCGAATTAAGAATAACTAATTTAACATCCTTCCGTGCGCAAAATCATTAATACCGTAATCGCGATTGTCATCATCCTAGGTGCTGTCTTATATGCCAATCATTTAGTCAAGAGCAACAACCGGGTTAAACCTCCAGCTAAAAAAGTTGTGAAAACAGTTTTTGCTGAGACCGCACAAAATGGTCCGGTACCAATTTCTATAACTACTAATGGCTTATTAATGGCAAAAAACAGATTTGAGTTATTTGCTGAAGTCCAAGGGATTTTGAAAAATGGAACCCGTGAATTTAAACCGGGTCAAATCTTTAAGAAGGGGGATTTATTGATCAATATTGATGCCCAAGAATTTAGGGCTTCACTCGTGTCTGCGCGCAGTAATTTTCAAAATACTATTGCAGGAATGATGGCAGATCTCAAATTGGATTACCCCAGGGCCTATGATCAGTGGAATGGCTTTTTGGCGGATTTTGATTTAGAAAAACCCCTGCCGGCCTTACCTGAGATTATGGATAAGAAAGCAGAATTCTTTATCGCTGGACGCGGAGTGACTTCTGCTTATTACGCGATTAAAAACCTTGAGGAACGACTGGTTAAATACAGTATTAGAGCGCCATATGATGGTGTTTTGGCCAGTGCTTCTGTAACCGAGGGCACCCTGGTTCGGCCGGGGCAGAACTTAGGTGAATTTATCGCAACAGATGTTTATGAGCTCATGCTGAGTATCGCCCCTGATGCAAGTGATTATCTGAATATAGGTGATGCCGTGTCTTTGCGTGCTCGTGCAGGAGATCGAACCTTTAGTGGAACAGTTACACGAATTAATAAACGCGTAGATCCTACCACGCAAATGGTTCAGGTTTTTGTTGAAACTCGAGACCCGTCTCTTAAAGAGGGAATGTACCTTGAAGCAGAAATTAATGCTGGATCTGTCGAAGATGCCATTCTCATGTCACGAAAATTGCTCATCGATGAATCGTCAATTTATGCCGTTAAAGACGGATTAATTGTGCTTTTGGATGTGCGCCCTGTTTATTTTATGCCCAATAAAATGGTGGTGCGTGGGATAGCAGACGGAAGTATGGTTTTAACGCAACCGGTCGCCGGAGCACATTCGGGTATGATGGTTCAAGTTTTCGATGCCCAAAAGGGCGTCAATAATGATGAGATTATTTCTCAACAACAGAAGACTTCAACAGAGAATTAACGGACCCGTACATTAAAACATCATGCGTAAACTGATCACTTATTTTATTCGTTACGAGGTCGCCGTAAATGTTATTATCCTGGCCTTTGTGGTTTTGGGTATCGCAGGAGCCAAGCAACTAAAATCCTCTTTCTTTCCCCTTCAAGATCCTGAAATAATTAATATTAATATCGCCTATCCAGGGGCGGCCCCTCAAGAAATTGAAGAGGGAATCGTTTTAAAAATTGAGGACAACCTCAAAGGCCTCATCGGCATAGATCGAGTGACTTCAGTGTCCAGAGAAAACGGAGGGAGCATTACCGTCGAAATTGAGACCGGTCGCGATATAGACGTGCTTTTGGCTGAGGTAAAAAATGCCGTAGATCGCGTGCCGAATTTCCCAACAGGCATGGAGCCTCTTGTGGTGGCTAAACGTGAAAACGTACGGCGTACTATTGAGTTTGCGATTTCAGGTCAAGATGTTGGGCTTGCGGCGCTAAAAGATATCGGTCGTCAAATTGAAAATGATCTCAGACGAATTGATGGCATCTCTCAAATTGCCGTTAGCGGTTATCCCGACCAAGAAATTGAAATTGCTGTTCGGGAAGCTGATTTATTGGCCTATGGACTTAGCTTTTCTGAAGTTGCTACGGCGGTAGCACGTGCTAATATTCTCAGTTCAGGGGGAAATATTAAGACTCAGGCGGAGGATTATCTGATTCGTGCCAATAACCGCGCTTACTATGGGGTGGCGCTAAACGGTCTTATCATTCGATCAAAAAATGATGGAAGTGTAGTGCGTCTTCAGGATGTCGCAGAAGTTCGAGATCGTTTTTCTGAGTCGCCCAATGCCACTTTTTTTAATGGTAATAAGGCGGTAATTATAGAAATTACAAATACCAATAACGAGGATTTAATCAGTACCTCCACCAAAGTAAAAGAATACATTCAGCAGTACAATCAAACCCATACTGGGGTGCAATTGGATGTGATTAATGATGCTGCTGTAACTTTAGAGCAGAGAACAGATTTACTCATGGAAAATGGCGCTATGGGGATTTTTCTCGTGCTCTTATTTTTATCTATTTTTCTCAATACGCGTCTGGCGTTTTGGGTCGCATTTGGATTGCCCATTTCATTCTTGGGTATGTTCATATTTGCCAATCAATTTGGGGTGACCATCAATGTCCTGAGTTTGTTCGGAATGATCATCGTGATTGGGATCCTTGTGGACGATGGCATTGTGATTAGTGAAAACATCTATCAACACTACGAGCGCGGGAAATCACGCATTCAGGCGGCCATCGATGGGACTATGGAAGTAATTCCCCCGATACTCTCGGCGATTATTACAACGGTCTTGGCGTTTTCGACTTTTCTTTTTCTCGATGGCCGCATTGGGGCCTTCTTTGGCGAGGTGAGTGTCATTGTGATTTTAACGTTGACCGTATCGTTAATTGAAGCCCTGATTATTTTACCTGCCCACATTGCACACTCTAAAGCGCTTATAAAATCTGAGCCAAAGGAGGCTAAAAAGACGATGTTTGGTCGTGTTTTTTTGAAATTACGCCAGCTCAATGTTTATGGCGATCGGTTGATGAGTTATCTGCGGGATCGACTCTATGCCCCTGTTTTGGCTTTTGCTTTGCGTCAGCGGTTTATTACTTTTTCAATTTTTCTCGCGCTTTTAATCCTTACGATTGGTTCGGTACGAGGAGGCATTATTCGTGGGGCATTTTTTCCCATGATCGCCAGTGATCAAGTGCAGATCAATCTATTGATGCCAGAAGGAACAAATCCAGTGATCACAGATTCGATAATCAGTCGAATCGAGAGGGCTGCATGGCAGGTCAATGACAACTACACGGCCAAACAAACGGGAGGCTTTCAAGTCGTTCAAAATATTATAAAAAACGTTGGCCCTGGGAATAATAAGGCGTCACTGGAAATTAATTTGCTGCCCGGAGAGCAGCGTGATTTTGGGGCTCCAGAAATTAACAATGCAATTCGGGAGGCCACAGGGCCTGTCTTTGGTGTCGAACGATTGACTTTTGGTTCAGGAGGAAACTTTGGGGGCAGTCCAGTCTCGGTGTCCTTATTAGGGGCGAACACTTCTGAGCTGAAAGCGGCGAAAGACGAACTTTTGGAACTCATGGTTCAGAATCCTCTGTTGGTTGATGTCGCCGATACGGATCCTGAGGGGATTAAAGAAATTAATATCCAGCTTAAAGAATCTGCCTATGCTTTAGGGCTGACCCTACAGGAGGTGATGAGCCAGGTGCGGGCCGGATTTTTCGGACTTCAGGCGCAGCGTTTCCAGCGGGGTCAAGATGAAATTAGAGTTTGGGTGCGCTACGATCGTTCAAATCGTGAGTCGATCAATGATTTGGACCAGATGCGTCTGATCACCCCGAGCGGGACACGGGTGCCTTTTGGGGAAATTGCCACCTATAATATTAGTCGTGGTGATGAAAGCATAAGTCACCTGAACGGTCTTCGTGAAATACAGATTTCGGCTGATTTAAAAAACCCAAAGGGCAGTGCAACGGATATTTTATTGGATTTAGAAAATAATATAATGCCAGACATCTTGTCCAAATACCCCTCTGTGAGTGTTTCCTATGAGGGACAAAACAGGGAAGCCAATAAATTAACGCGCTCTGCGAAGACCGTTGTGCCGATTATTATCCTGTTAATCTATATGACGATCGCATTTACGTTTAGAAGTTATAGTCAGCCGCTACTTTTATTGTTTATGATTCCATTTAGTTTTATTGCTGTGGCTTGGGGCCATTGGATTCATGATTTGCCGATTAACATTTTATCGGCATTGGGCGTCATTGCCCTTATCGGAATTATGGTGAATGATGGTCTGGTATTGATTGGAAAGTTTAATAGTTATTTGCGTGATGGTCTGAATGTTAATCAGGCGCTCACAAAGGCGGGACGAATGCGTTTTCGCGCCATATTTTTAACTTCCTTAACGACCATTGCAGGGATTGCCCCGCTTTTGCTTGAAAAGAGTAGGCAAGCACAGTTTTTGATTCCTATGGCCATTTCAATCGCCTATGGTATCGCAATTGCTACCGTACTTACCCTGATTATGTTGCCCATATTATTGTCCTTTACAAATGACATAAAAAGAAGGGTCCATTGGTTGATTCACGGGGAACTTTTGCCTAGTGAACGATTCGAGCGTGTCATTAAAGAGCGTGAATTTATAGAGCAGTGGTCCGAAGAGCCACAGCCGACAAATCAAATTACCGAAGATGAAGCTTAGTTTACGAATTTTTACAGGCCTTTTGGCCTTAGGTCTTGTGGGCCCGTTTTCAGTATACGGTCAGGAGATTACTGTATTGACCAAGGACCAGGCCATGGCTCAAATGTTGTCCGCCAACTTCGGGATTCAAATGGTGCAAAATCAAAAGTTACAGGCAGAAAATAATGCCTCTGTGCTCAATTCAGGATACCTGCCCAGTTTAGCGGTGACCTCCGGAGCGAGTTATGATCTTCAAGATCAGGAAGTAACTTTTCGCGATGGTTCTTTGAATGTCGTTGATGGGGCTGAAACCAAACGGCTCAATGCCGCGCTCAATCTCAATTATACCCTATTTGATGGTATGGGCCGCTACTATAATTACAAACGCCTGAAGCAAACTGAAAAACTCAGTGACTTACAAGTACGTGCGACGATTGAATCGACCTTGTTGCAGTTATTTACAGTTTACTTTGAATTGGCTCGTTTGACAGAAAACGAAACAGTTTTAAAACAAGTCCTAAATAATACCAAAGACCGTCTGACCCGTGCGAACTACGGATTTGACTTCGGGCAAAACACCAAGCTTGATGTGCTTAATGCAGAAGTTGATTTGGTAAATGACAGTATTGCGCTAAATAATAATACGCAGCAACTCGCCAATACAAGACGTGACTTAGCGGTTTTACTCAACGATGATTTAAATGAAATGTTTTCAGTAGATACGGCGGTGACCTTTTTGGATGATTTGACTTTAGAGGCCATGAAAAAGACCGCAAAATCTGAGAATGTTCGTGTTCTTATTGCAGAATCAAACAAGCAATTAAGTGTCTATGGGGTTAAATTTCAACGCGCTTTAGAATTGCCTAGACTTGGACTTACTGGAGCCTATGGTTGGAATGAAGGCATTTTTCCCGCGACAGGTTTTGCCACCAAAAATATAAGTTCAGGATTTTCTGCAGGACTTCAACTGAGTTGGAATGTTTTTGATGGTGGAGCCAATCGCACTGCGTTGAAAAACGCTAAGATCAACCTTGAGACTCAGGAATTGGCTTTGGAAGAAATTAAAACTCAAGTTGACCGAGATGTGGCCAATACTTTTGGAGATTTTTTAAATAGAAAAAAC
The DNA here is from genome assembly GCA_002335345.1 of Flavobacteriaceae bacterium UBA2000. Classification (GTDB taxonomy): domain Bacteria; phylum Bacteroidota; class Bacteroidia; order Flavobacteriales; family Flavobacteriaceae; genus BACL21. The sequence continues at coordinate 6,458 of DDCS01000044.1, forward strand.
GCTTATGAACTTTTAGAACGTGCCATAAGTACTGCGCAGAATAACTATGAGCGTTCTCTAGATCGCTTTAAAATGGGGCAGTTGACTAATTTAGAATTACGCCAAGCGCAGATTAATTTACTCAATGCCAGAATGAATGCCAATATGGCCAAGTACCAGGCGAAGTTGTCCGAACTCACCTACCTGCAAGCCTGCGGTCAGTTGCTCAATGTCCCTCTTTAGTCTTTTGGGATTGATTTAGCTTTTGAAAAAGCCGTGTAATCAATAAAATATGAGGAAAAGTTATGGCCACTAGGGCGGCAAATAGAATGGGAAACAATCCATTTCCGATCAAGTCGTAGACTTTATATAATAAGAAAATCCCAAATACAGAGACGAGCCAATAGAGGTAACTTTGTTTGAAGTACCGCAGTGCCGATTTGTAATTAAGCGTATATCCCTCGACTAGAATCTGATCTTTTATCGAAGGAATGGCATGCCAAATGACAAAATATACCGCAAAAGATAAAGGAAGTTCCGTATTGTAAAAGACGACATAGAACATTAAAAGGTAAAACATTTCCTCAAAAATTTCTTTTTTAAAGTATTTGAAGTGGCTTATCCAAGAAAGAATCAAAAGACCAATCAAGCCGACCGTTACATAGCTCAGAGGCATACCGGTAATATCCCAGCCAGTCATTTGAAGTATGAGAAATTGGACATCACTTTGGTGGGTGTAAAACAGCATTGAAAATATGACTAGGCCATAAAGTGTAAAGTCAAAGGCCTTGGTTTTTGAGTTGGATAATCTATTGTGTAAATGTTGTTCACCAAAATGGTAGCTGCTAAAGAGCATAAAAACCATCAGTCCTAATACCCGCCAATAAAAGGCCAAAGCGAACACCACAGTCCCGAGACTAATATAAACACCGATTAAAACCCATTTTTTCGTTTTGTTTTTGGTCAACTGCTCCTGCAAAAGATTAATGTCGTTGGATCCATGCATTAGGCCAAGCGAAAGAACAAAAATTCCTGAGGCTAGTAGCTCAATTTGTGCATTTGTGTAGAGGGAAATCCAAATTACAAATGCCGTAATTATTATGTTAAAATTTTTATTCATTCGGAAATTATTATCGCCTAAATTACGAAAAATGAAAAATTTATTTGCCAGTCAAAAATAAATGTTTAACTTTAATCAAATTATGTTAAACAAATTTAATTAACCATGACAGCATTATTAACTACATTAACTATGGCGTCCAAGATGGCGCCTGATGATTATGTTGGTTTTACATTCTTTGTAGGATGTATGGCCATGATGGCAGCTTCTGCCTTCTTTTTCCTTTCGATGAATGGATTTGACACCAAATGGAGAACTTCGATTCTCGTTTCGGGTCTGATTACCTTCATCGCAGCAGTACACTATTGGTACATGCGTGATTATTGGGCTTCTTTTGGAGAATCCCCAACATTTTTCCGCTACGTAGATTGGGTCCTTACGGTTCCATTGATGTGCGTAGAATTTTATTTAATCCTTAAAGTTGCAGGAGCCAAGAAGTCTCTTATGTGGCGTATGATCTTCCTTTCGGTTGTCATGCTTGTAACCGGATATTTCGGAGAAACAATTGACCGCGGAAATGCACAGGTTTGGGGTCTTATTTCAGGTATTGCATACTTCGTAATTGTGTATGATATTTGGATGGGATCAGCCAAAAAACTTGCTGAGGCTGCAGGTGGTGCTACCCTTTCGGCTCACAAAATGCTTAGTTGGTTTGTCCTTGTAGGATGGGCGATTTATCCAATTGGATATATGGCTGGTACTCCAGGATGGTACGACGGGATTTTTGGCGGATTGAATCTTGATGTTGTTTACAACATTGGAGATGCCGTTAACAAGATCGGATTTGGTTTGGTTGTTTACGGTTTAGCCGTAGCCAAGCAAAACGAAGCGTAAGCGTCGATATGATTTGGAAAAAGCCGCTCCTTGGAGCGGCTTTTTTTTTAGGTATAAGGGAAATTTAGAACAAATAATTAAAATGAATTATACTTGCAGCGTATCACCTTTTGTTTGTATTTTTGCAGCATATCGCGGGATAGAGCAGTAGGTAGCTCGTCGGGCTCATAACCCGAAGGTCGCACGTTCGAGTCCTGCCCCCGCAACTAGAAAAGGCCTAATTAATAGTTAGGTCTTTTTTTATTTTATGAACTCATCAATTAGATAATCCCCTATTAAAAGATCTTTACGGTGCGTAATAAACATTTTCTTTTATGCTAATCCGCTTGTATGCACACCGTAAATAGATTATGTTTTCAAGTTGTTGTTT
>DDCS01000093.1:0-5320 GCA_002335345.1 Flavobacteriaceae bacterium UBA2000
AGCGTATTCAGTCTGATTTTCTGCGTTGGCTGCATGAGGTTGCCGTATAGAGAAGTTAAATAACAACAGTATATAAAAATGAAAATCCGAGGTATCCTAAAAGCAATTCTTCCGAATTCGATTATCGATTATCGTAGACAACGTATTGCGGATAGAATCAGATCCAGGCATATTAATACCGTGTCTATATCACAGATTGGACAAGACTACTGGGTATATGGGGAATGCTTCAATGAGGCTACGGGTTTTTTTCTCGATATCGGAGCCCATGATGGCGTTTTCTTCAGCAACTCTTTTATCTTGGAAGAGCGTTATCAGTGGAAAGGTATATGCATAGAGGCCAATCCTGCTACTTTTGCGAAATTAAAAAAAAACCGCCAATGCAGATGTATTGACGTATGCGTTGATGAGAAAGAAGGCCAAGTTTCTTTTGCGTCAAAAGGTATGTGGGGAGGCATTGTCGCAGAAGATTGTGATAATCCCGACAACGAAGATGGTGCCGACATGGTAACAGTGCGGGCGGTGCGGTTAGATGAACTGCTAGAAGAAGAAAAAGCTCCGGCGATTATCGACTATCTGAGTATCGATATTGAAGGTGCCGAGGATCGAGCTCTGCTTACTTTCCCATTTGATAAATACACATTTAATTGCATCACCATTGAGAGACCATCGGAAGCTCTCAGAGAGGTTTTTGCAAAGAATGGATATATAATGGTCAGAGATGTTCCTGAAATGGATGTTTTCTACATCCATAGTAGCTTTGAGTCCAGATATCTCCGGAACATGTATGAATTCAGTCTCAAGAAATTCTCTATAGCTGATACTTACAATTGGTAGAAGAATTAGCTGGCGATTCGATTGCGGCTCATAATCAATGTTGAAAATAGTAAAGGCTGCCATGATAGATCGTAATATATATGAGTGAAAAACTAGACCATGAACTGGCAGTAATATTCTGCTATCACAAGCTTTGTGATGTAACGCTGAGAAATCTGGATAGTCTTAAAGCACACAATCCTGACGTGCCAGTGATTTTGGTCAGTAACGGGGGTGAGGTCATGGAGGATAGTCTGAATTCCCGGGATTTATTGAAAGGGAAGTGGAAAAATTATGGGCCTGTCTCTCCCTTTTTAAAACTACGGCATCTAGGTTATCTTTGGCATCTTTTCAAAAAGGGAGTGCCTATTGATTATTTCTGGCGTAATGCCGATATGCCACTTTATCTTGCTTATGATGCGTCCAGAGAGAAAGTATCAGCAAAAAGATATGTTTTCTTAGAGTGGGATTGTTTTTGTAACGTAGATATTAGTAAATTTTATGAAGAAGTCTGGGATGCTGATCTTGCAGCTCAACATGTAATCGATTCAGCGAAGGAACCAGAATGGAACCATTTCGATCCAAAATATAGTGATGATTGTCCTTCCAAGGTAAAGGGGGGGTTATACGGCGTTGCTCCATTAGCAGCCATTATGCTTTCCCGTCATGCCTTATCGGCTATTTGCAATGAGCTGAAAAGCGATATCACGTGGAGAAATACTTTTTGTGAGCTGCGAGTAGCTACTATAGCTAACTTACTAAGTTTAAATATTCAACAATTGCCAGAGCAAAAGAGGAAGTATCTGCGCGCTGCGCCTCCTTGTTGGGATTTCTCCGAGTGCAATGAGCCCGCAGTCTGGCACATGGTGAAGAATTAACAGCTGTGTGAAGATAGGCTAGTGGGTATTTAGCAAACCCAAAAAAATTGTTGTGCTTGCGCGCAAAAAATCAAATAGTCTAATCGATTAGACTATACAAAGTACTAAGCTGGTATGTCGGTTTAAGCTGCGCTCCAGTGTTATTGTTATTAATTCTATGAAAGTTCAACATCCATTTGGTTTTGTTACAGCATGTCATGCTGGTGACAAATTTATGGTTGGGGCAACGCTGGCCAGTATGCGGTATTATTGTCCGGATGTGCCGATCTGTTTGATCGCTGATGGAGATGTTGATGTCTCTGATTTAGAGAAAGACTACGACTTGATCGTTCTGCGTATCGACGAACTGCCTTCAGAGGAAATGCGCAAGATGATCGGTGGGAGTTACCGCGTCAAGTTAGCGGCGATGTGGGAGGGGCCTTTTGAGCATTATGTGTGGCTGGATTCTGATGCGATTGTTTGGGGCAATATCGCCGAACAAGTAAGAACTGATTTAGATTTTCAGATTTTCTGGCCTGAAATTTCGGTTCCTGCAGATGCGAAAGAAGAGCCAGATTGGATGGCTCACTTTTATTTTGATCTCGCAGGGATCAAAAAGCGACATCCTGATTTTGAATGGCGTGGCTACCCTTATTTTTCTGCAGGTGCATTTTCTTGCCGTAGAAATGTCATCAGCTACGAGCAATGGAGTGAGATGGAGCGGTGGGCTGAGGAGGCTCCGGGGCTATTCCAGTTCCAAGATCAAGGAATTCTTAATTATTTGATTTTTTCAAAAAGTCAGCGTGGCGAAATTAAGATTGGTTGGGACGACCTGCAGTGGTCAAGAAGCTTTAGCCGCAAGAATATAGACCAAGATTGTTCGGTGTGTGGATGGAGTTTCCCGAAGCATGTGCTTGGTAACACGACGCTGCACTTTTGTGGTCGTAAGCCTTCAACGCTCGATCTTAATTGTTTTAGTCGGCCATTTACCATAGCTCGCTTAGTGCACCATCAGAGGAATCATAGTAAATGGGGGGCTTGGTGTCGCATTTTGTGGGAAGATTTGGCCATGATAGCTTATAAAATTAGGTGTAAATTTTAATCTGATTTCTTTCTAAAGCTATGTTTAACAATGCCAACAAATTTCCTTTATGGAGCTTGAAACTGGCAGTCAAATTAACAGGCCGTCCAACTGGGGTCTCTGAAGGGCTTAAGAACGACATATCCGATCTAGGATGTATCTTTATTCATATACCTAAATGTGCGGGTAATGCAGTGCAAAAAAGTTTGTTTGGAGAGGTGGTTTTTGGACACCAAACCATACGACAGTATCAACTCGCGTTAGGTAGCTCAGAGTATCGTAAGGCGTGGAAATTTGCGATTACAAGAGATCCGTTCGAGCGGATTGTTTCAGCATGGAGGTTTTTGAAAGCTGGGGGGCTACATGCACATGATGAGAAATATTATTCAGAAAACCTCGGTGAGTTTCAAACTTTCGACCATTTTGTAAATGACTGGTTAGTCAATCAAGATCTGAGTCGTTGTAGTTGTGTTCATTTCAAGCCCCAGGTGCATTATATCAAGGGTTTTGATGGCCATGTTGCAATAGATTACATGTTAAAATTATCTGATTTGCAGACCGAGTATGAAAAACTTCGTGAAAAATTTAATGGGGTTGCCCTCATCGAAAACAATCTAGCGCAAGGCGGGAAAGTTGACTTTAGATCATTCATTACTAGTAATGAAACGTATAAAAATTTAGCTAAGGTGTATGCAGAGGATATCAGACTGCTTGGTTATTAGCTAGCGAGCCAAAGCAGTCACGATTTTGTGTGAGTGCATAAATTTTTCTGGAGACTTCGCCTAACATATGCCTGGCTATAAGTGCAAATATTCAACATGGCGAAAGTCATCAATGTATTAATCCATGAATCATAAAAAATTTGATCATTTTATCCTAACAAGATTTAACGTAAGGATAACATACGAGATGATGGACCCTGATGTGCGTCCAGGTATAGACGAAGTATGGTTGAAAAACCGTTTTGAACTATATGAGAGGGTATGTTTGCCGTCGGTCGCTAAGCAAACAACAAAATCTTTTCGATGGCTTTTATTTATGGATGTTGACACGCCAGAAATCTTCAAGATTCGTATGTCCGAATTATCTTATAAGTATTCGTTCATCATTCCTATATATTGTGAAAACGGAGAGGAGAAGACGCTTGTGGATAGCATGAACAGTATCGCGCTGCCAGATTGCACTCGTATTATGACTCGCTTAGACAACGACGATGCAATTCATTCTGAGATGTTAGAAAACATCCAAGATATAGCAGCGTCTAACATGCTTGATAGTAATAATGCTGATGGTTTTTTTATCACTTTTCCATTAGGCTATACTGAGTCGCAAGGTGACTACTACTTGCAGCGCTTTCGTTGCAATCCATTTATTAGTTTTGTAGCTGATGCCAGTATTGGCAAATCTATATTTTATTGGTATCACACCAAAATAGCAGAATTCGCGCCAGTGATGTTTAGTTATAAAACGCCTATGTGGTGTCAGGTTATTCACGATGAAAATGTAGTTAACTCGATACGGGGTGTTTATTGGCCATGGGGTAAATACAGTGACATGGCAACCGGTATGGCTGATTATGATCCCCGTTCTTTTGCATGGCAGTGCAGAGAGTTTTGGAGAAGCTTTAAAAAGTATATCTTGCGAAAGTAGGCGCTTATGAAGCGGTGAAGATCTGGGGGCGAATTATGAAAGTCTGGCATATAACGAGAACGCTCTATGGAGGAGCTGGGATCTATGCTCAGCGTTTGAGTGATGCGTTACTATCCGCTGGTGTTGATAGCTGTACGCTGAGTTCAGATGCAGACGGCGCTCACGATTCGGGGGCTCTCAAGATAGTAGCTGGGGCTGTTCCACAACTTAGCACACGCATAGTTAGATCGATGTCTCATCGTTTGACCTCAGCACCATTTCATTCTCTTTTGAGTATGGACGGATTCGCGGTAGAACATATGCCTGAAAAGGGCGACATTATCCACCTACATGGCTTGACGGGCTGGATGGGGCTCAGAGGGCTGAATGCATTAATACCCGAGGGGAGTCAGGTTTTCTGGACCACTCATGATCTTTGGCCGTTAAGTGGTGGTTGCATCCTCTATTCCGGATGTGATGGTTACCAAAAAGATTGTGGTAGTTGTCCTATATTGCGCAAGGGTGTGAAAACCTGGGCGAAGATTGAACTGAAACTTAAAGAGAAGCTAATCAGGGAAAAAAACATTCGACCGATTGCTAACAGTGGATGGATGGCCAGCCATGTAGAACATTCACGAGTTTTTGAAGGTGTCAGTGATGTGCCTGTCATTCCGCCGATTGTAGGACCGAGCTATTTTGCACCTGATATTGAGAATATGAGGGCAAAGTTAAAGATAGACCCTAGCAAAAAAGTGATCGCTCTCGGTGCCCGAGCGGTAACCGATCGTTACAAAGGAATTCCTGAGTTTTTGCAGGCACTCGCAAAGCGACCCAAGCTGGCCGAACAATGTGTGATTCTTCTCTTTGGTGAGGGCGAGCTTGAGCTTTCTGATGCTCTGGATGTCAGGGCTTTGGGTAGGCTGAATTCAGCTGAGGA
>DDCS01000093.1:5368-5590 GCA_002335345.1 Flavobacteriaceae bacterium UBA2000
CCTGTGGTGGCTTTTGATGTGGGTGGCGTCAGTGATGCCGTTTCTGATGAGTGTGCCGAGTATCTCGTGCCTGAGGGTGATTTTGATAGTCTGCTGAATGCTTTAGGAAAAGTATTGGAGAAAAGCTCGCAAGCGGGTGGGTCATGGCGAGTCAACCGTGATTGGGCGAGGGAGTGTTTTGAGGCTTCGGTGATAGGAGCCAAGCAGATGGAGGTTTATAGC
>DDCS01000060.1:0-12415 GCA_002335345.1 Flavobacteriaceae bacterium UBA2000
ACAATGCCCCAGACATACTCAGTTGATGCATGAAATATTATACCCAGTCCAAAAACGGCAAAAAGCCCCAGAAGAACCTCACGCCAATTCATAGGACGGCCAAAAATTAGGGGCTCAAGAAAAGCCGCAAAAAAAGCACCCGTAGCCATTACGGACAAGGTCACTGAGACATTAGATATTTTTATGGCACCAAAAAAAGTGAGCCAATGTAAGGCCAAGGCCAGTCCCAAACCACACATTTTCCAAAGCGATTTCACAGAAGGACGTTTCCAGCGGCCAGTCGCCACCATAAAAATGAGCACCGCGATGGCCGCGATGGACATTCTAAACCAAACTAAAGAAATGGCCTCTAGGGAGATCAAGGCACCGAGTACTGCTGTAAACCCCCAGATCAGCACGATAAAGTGCAAATGCAAATGATGCTTGAGGTTATCGCTTTGCATTTCTCAATAAAAAGTAAGCCAAAACGCCAAAGACAAAATTTGGAAACCAAGTGGCTACAAAAGGCGAAAATGTACTTTGCTCAGCCATGGTCCCAAATATTTTATCGAAAAACACATAAATCATCCCCACGCCAATGCCAATAGCCAGATTGACGCCCATACCACCCCTTCTCTTTATCGAAGACACCGCAACGGCAATAATGGTTAAGATATAGGCCGATACAGGAAGGCTCCACCGTTTATAACGCACGACTTCATAGCGATTAATGAAGTTGGACCCTTTGGCCTTTTCACGGGCAATAAATTTGTTTAATGCAGAAAAATCCAGCGTTTCTGCAATATACTCCACTGGGGTCAAGTCTTCCATTTCAAAAGGGAAAATCGTGTCTTTCTTAGTGAAGTATTCAAGAGAATCTGACGCCAGTCCCACATAGCGTTTTTTGTAATTATACAAGGAATAATTATCCTTTTCTTCATTATAAACGATGCGACTCGCAGAGATTTTATAGGTCATCTGAGTCCCTTCAAAATGTTCTAAAGTGAAGTTATTACCGGACTTTTCTTTAACGTTAAAATAGCTCACATAAATGTAGTCCTTGTCACTTACCTGCCTGTAAACATTTGCTCTTTCACGATCTTTTCCGCGGCGTTTGTTCAAGTATTCATAACTGAACTCATTGTATTTTTTACTCGAGTAAGGCGCCAAGTAATTGGCCAGGAAAAAGGCCATAACACAAACGACTGTAGCGCCAATCAAATAAGGTCTCAGGAAACGCGTGTAAGATACCCCGCTACTTAAAAAAGCAATAACTTCTGTGTTATTGGCCAATTTTGAGGTAAACCAAATGGTCGATAAAAACAAAAACAAGGGAAATAACAAATTGGCAAAGTAAACCGTAAAATGCGCGTAATATTTGGCGACTTCAATAAAGGGGACCTCGTTAGCCAATATTTTGTCAATCTTGTCCGCTAAATTGACCAAGATCCCGATGGGCACAAAGAGTAACAGTAGTAAACCAAAGGTTCCTAAATATTTACCAATAATGTAGCGATCGAGTAGGCTCACTTTTTAATATCTATTGTCCGTTTTATAGTCTATTGTCCATTTGACGGACCATAGTGTTTTTCCACGACGTAAAATCACCAGCTAAGATATGTTTTCTCGCCTCACGAACCAACCAAAGGTAGAAGCCCAAATTGTGAATCGTGGCAATTTGCTTTCCGAGCATTTCGTTGACAGTAAAAAGATGACGTAAATAGGCTTTACTATAGGCGGTATCTACCCAGGTAAGATTCATAGAATCTATGGGATCAAAATCATCAGCCCACTTTGCGTTCTTAATGTTAATGGTTCCATAAGCCGTAAATAGCATGCCGTTTCGGGCATTTCTAGTGGGCATCACGCAATCAAACATATCAATGCCTAGAGCGATATTCTCTAAAATATTTATGGGCGTTCCTACCCCCATTAAATACCTTGGCTTATCTTCAGGTAAAATAGCCGTAACCTCTTGGGTCATGGCATACATTTCTTCTGCAGGCTCTCCGACACTTAAACCCCCTATGGCATTTCCCTGTGCACCGACAGAGGCAATGTATTCGGCCGATTCACGCCTTAAATCCGTGTAGGTACTTCCTTGTACAATGGGAAAAAAGACTTGTTCAAAGCCGTATAATTCTGGAGACTTCTTAAGCTGAAGCAAGCAGCGCTCAAGCCACCTATGGGTCATGTGCATAGAATCTCTGGCGTATGTCTTGTCGCAAGGATAAGGCGTACACTCGTCGAAGGCCATAATTATATCAGCGCCAATTTGACGCTGAATATCCATGACATTTTCCGGAGTAAATAGGTGCAGACTCCCGTCAATATGCGACTTGAATTTCACCCCCTCTTCTTTAATTTTACGACGACCCGACAAAGAGTACACTTGATATCCTCCACTATCGGTTAGAATATTGCCGTCCCAATTCATGAATTTGTGCAATCCTCCTGCTTTTTGAAGGATTTTGGTTTGGGGACGCAAGTATAAATGATAGGTATTGCCTAAAATAATGTCTGGCTTGATCTCTTGTTCTAGTTCGCGCTGATGAACCCCTTTAACTGTCGCAGCTGTACCAACAGGCATAAAAATTGGCGTATGGACTGGCCCATGGGCCAATTCAATGGTCGCGGCTCGTGCGCTCGAGTTAGGATCTTTTGCCTCTAGGGTGAACTTCATGAATAAAAATTTAAGGCCATTTATTTGGGGTTGAATTGCTGGGGCCAAAGGTAATTGATTTATCAGGAACTCACGGGACCCAAAATCAAGTGTTAACTAAAACCAACAAATCGTTGATAAGTGCATTTTACATCGCTTGTCTCCGGGGATTCAAAGCGCTACTTTTGTGTCATTAATAATGACCAATATGCCTAACATCAACGCTCTTGAGGATCTGGTAATCCAGGTTCGACGAGACATTTTACGTCAGGTGCACAAAGTAAATTCGGGACACCCAGGAGGCTCTCTTGGCTGCGCCGAATTTTTTGTTGCCCTTTTTCAAGAAATCATGCACCGCAAAGACGGTTTTGACATGAACGGCCATGAGGAAGATTTGTTTTTTCTTTCAAACGGCCACATTTCGCCCGTATTCTATAGTGTTCTTGCGCGCTCAGGATATTTTCCAGTTGAAGAACTCAATACGTTTCGACTGCTTAATTCGAGACTTCAGGGGCACCCCACGACACACGAGGGACTTCCGGGAATTCGCGTCGCCTCGGGCTCTTTGGGTCAAGGAATTTCTGTTGCCATTGGGGCGGCACTTGCTAAAAAGCTCAATCAAGAGGCCCATCTGGTTTATGCTTTATGTGGAGATGGGGAATTACAAGAAGGTCAAAACTGGGAAGCCATTATGTACGCCGCGAGTAACCAAGTCGATAATTTAATCGTGACTGTTGATTATAATGGGCAACAAATTGATGGTTCTCTAGACGATGTTTTGAGTTTAGGAAATTTGCGCGCGAAGTTTGAAGCTTTTGGATGGCTGGTCATCGACATCGAAAACGGTAACGATTTAAGCAGTATTATTTCTGGACTTAAAAGTGCTCAAGACCATACCGGAAAAGGCAAACCTATTTGCGTGCTGATGCACACTATAATGGGTCATGGCGTCGACTTTATGATGCACACGCATGCCTGGCATGGCAAAGCGCCGAATGACGATCAACTCGCCTTAGCCTTAGCGCAAAATCCTGAAACCCTAGGGGACTACTAATCAACCAGACCATTATGAAAGAATATATCGATACTGGAAAAAAAGATACACGATCCGGCTTTGGTGCAGGACTTGCCGAATTAGGTAAAAATAACCCAAATGTTGTTGCCCTTTGTGCCGACCTAACGGGCTCCCTTAAAATGGATGAATTCAAAGCCAATCATCCTGAGCGATTTTTTCAAGTTGGGATTGCTGAGGCCAATATGATCGGCTTAGCGGCAGGATTAACTATTGGAGGAAAAATTCCTTTTACTGGGACTTTTGCGAACTTCTCTACGGGGCGTGTTTACGACCAAATCAGACAAAGCGTGGCCTACAGTCATAAAAATGTCAAGATCTGTGCTTCCCATGCGGGGCTTACTCTGGGAGAAGATGGAGCAACCCATCAAATTTTAGAGGATATTGGTTTGATGAAAATGCTGCCCGGCATGACCGTGATCAATCCTTGTGATTACAATCAAACTAAAGCAGCAACCATAGCGATTGCGGAACATCACGGACCAGTATACTTGCGTTTTGGTCGCCCTTCAGTACCCAACTTTACTCCAGCAGATGAGCCATTTGTTATTGGAAAAGCGATTACTTTAACTCAGGGAACGGACGTGACTATAGTGGCGACCGGTCATTTGGTTTGGGAAGCGCTTGAAGCCGCAAAAGTTTTAGCGGCCCAAGGAATCAGTGCAGAAGTCATTAACATGCATACCATTAAACCTCTAGACAGTGAATGTCTCCTTAGAAGTGTCGCAAAAACAGGGGCGGTTGTTACTGCAGAAGAACACAATTATCTTGGTGGCTTAGGCGAATCTGTGGCCAGAGAATTGACTTTAAATCAGCCCGCTCCACAGGAGTTTGTGGCTACTGAGGACACCTTTGGTGAATCAGGTACGCCAGCGCAATTAATGGAAAAATACGGCCTTAACACCGCTGCAATAGTCGCCAAAGCACTAAAGGTTATTTCCCGTAAACAATAGAAAGGTTAAAATGGGTTCCGTTCTGATTAACTGTCGGAATCTAGATAATCTACTATGCCGTCATTATCTTCGTCAGGATATTCAACGGTATAAATAGTGGTTTCCATAGTTTGCGCATTGTACTCACGTTTTACTTCAACCTCGGTATTCGGCCAGGTTGGTTCAGGCTCACCGTCGATAAATACGTAAGTCCGAACTATAATTTCTTCTGATGTTGGCCGTCCATCGCCATCATCGTCTGCATCAAAAAAGTTGGGCAGCCCATCGGAATCTGTATCGTCGTCTTCCTCTAAGTTATTTTCATTAAGATCCTCAAAAATTGTGGGAATCCCATCTTCATCCTGATCTCCTACTCGCGCTGCATACAATTGAAACGTAAAAATAAGTTGCGCGTAAAAGGGAATAATTGATCCGTTTGGAGGACTCACATAGTAACCCAGACCTGCAGGGATGAACACAGCACCGACACCGTAATCTTCAAAGGATACAGAGCCATCGGCGGCCTCAATCGCAGGAAATGGAGAGGTCTTCGCTGTGGTGATCCCGTCTTGAAAACCGTTAACCACACTGGTCAAGTCAAAACTTACTGGGGTCGTGGCGCTGTCGAATAATTTGGTATATGCCGAAGCCGTAAACTCTGTATTGAGATATTGCCCCTCATAGGTCAAAGTAACCACATCGGGAAAGGCTGGAGTGCTGCCCCCCCCCTCTAATGCAGAGAGGTAATACAATTTGTACTCAACGCCCTCATCTACCCGGTCTGGCACCATTTTATGCTGAACCTGCTGGATGAGTGGAATTTTATCCGCATTATCCCCGGCAATGGTATCAAAGCGAATTTTAAAGTCAAAGTCCGCCGGCGGATTTTGAAATTCTTCGTAGTTATAAAAGTGTGTATTGAGATAAGTCTCAATGATTTCCGTGGACACAGGCGCTTCTTCTGCTCGATCTCTCGCGGGCACAAAAGTAAACCCATCATCTTCTTTGTTACATGCGAGGATGGTTAATAGTCCTAAAATTAAATACTTTACTGGTCTTAGCCGATAAGTCATTGCCTGAATTTTGATGGCGCAAGATACCATTTTTCCCTTATTTTTGTGCGGGCTTTAACGGTCTTTTAAGCCGTGTAAATGAGGATAGACAAATATTTATGGAGCATACGCTGTTTTAAAACACGCAACCAGGCAAGCGCTACGGTAAAAAAAGGCGCGGTACGCATAAACGGAACAATAGCAAAACCAGCCAAAGAAGTTTTTCCAGGGGATAAGATCAACTTCCGTTTGAACCAAATGACTTATATCATTGAAGTCTTAGACCTCCCTAAGGCCCGTGTAGGGGCCAAACTTGTCGACCTATATCGCGCAGACCTTACTCCGAAAGATCTACAAGATCAAATGAGTCTCATTCGTGGAGGAAAGGATGGACTAAGAGATCGAGGGAGCGGTCGGCCAACAAAAAAAGACCGCCGGGATATCGACGACTTTAGCGTAAATCCGGACCAAGATTTTTAATAACTTTGATTCAATAAAGAAACTATGATCCTAAATCATCAAGAAATACTGCATAAAATCAGACGAATGGCTTATCAGATCTATGAGGCCAATGTCGATGAGACCCAAATAGTCATCGCAGGTATTGCCGATAATGGTTATCATTTAGCAGAGCTATTAAAAAAAGAAGTCGAAAAAATCACCCCTCTGTCGGTAGCACTTTGTCGTGTAAAGATGAACAAAAAAAGCCCGATCGGACAAGTGACTTGTGATTGCTCTCTCGACGCTATTGAAAATAAATCTCTTGTCTTAGTCGATGATGTGCTGCATTCTGGTACCGCCTTAGTTTATGGGGTTGCTTTTTTCTTACAAGTGCCTTTAAAACAATTCAAAACGGCGGTACTCGTAGACCGAAATCACAAAAAATACCCGGTCAAAGCAGACTTCAAGGGCATTTCATTATCGACCTCAATGAATGAAAATGTGGTGGTTGATTTTACCCCGGATCACTTTAGTGCGCGTATGGCGTAAATCAATGCCGGGGAAATGCCATCAGACCCCTTTTGACCTAAAGGTCCTTGAGAACCTGATTTAAATATTATCCTGTTCTTTTTGAACAATATTTTGTATCACCAAAGCAGCCTGTTCTATGTCCAACGCACTGACGTCCAATTGAATATGAGCTTGTTGATAAGCATAGGCGCGCTCAAATAAGTGTTTACGCACAAATTCCTCCAAGGCTTCGGGCGAAGAAATCCCTGCAATTAACGGCCGATTATGGCGCTCGACCCAAAGTCGTTTAACTAATGGTTCGATAGCAATTTTAAGATAGACGCTCAGGCCAGTTTTTTCGTCCTTGATCCACTTAAGATTATCCCCATAAATCGGTGTCCCTCCGCCTAGGGCAATCACGGCACTATTTTTTGAATGTAAAACCTCTCTTAAGATTTCTGACTCCTTCTTGCGAAAATAAACAGCACCCTTTTGATCGAATATTTCAGAAATGGACCTGCCTATTTGCTCCTCAATAAGCCGATCTAGGTCGACAAATTCCCGACCCATGTCCATGGCGAGCTGACGACCAACAGCAGATTTTCCGCTACCCATATACCCTAAAAGCACTATGTTCATGTGGCAAATATCGCAAATGCCCAATCGTTTTCAAGGCTTATGTTTCAAATTTTTGCAGACAAATTCCTTGTTGAGACGGCTTATTTAGTGAAGAAATTTTTTCAAAGAATTTAGTTTGAATTATCGACATAATGATATTATATTTGCAGCCGCTAAGCCATTATTGGTACGGAGCACTGGCGGGTGATCTGACCCGCCAAAATTTTTTAATGACCTGGTAGCTCAGTTGGTAGAGCACCTCCCTTTTAAGGAGGTGGTCCTGGGTTCGAGCCCCAGCCAGGTCACCATCTAAAGTCGATATTTTTATCGACTTTTTGGTTTAAACAACACCTACCGAGATGCTGGAACTGGTAGACAGGCATGGTTGAGGGCCATGTGTCCATTAGGGCGTGTGGGTTCGAGTCCCATTCTCGGTACAAAAGCCACTCTTGCAGGGTGGCTTTTTTTGTCGGCCTGAGCATACCCCCCCTCTGGGTCCTGTATCAAGCCTAACGTTCTGATTTTATTTTGTTTATAGTTTTGAATAAAAAACTAAACAAAATCTATGAGTCAGCCCTATTTTTTTTTATCTTTCGAAAAAAATTGAATGGCGGTTAAAACAGAATTTAGCATTAAAGATCTGGAAAACCTAAGTGGCGTGAAGGCGCATACCATACGTATATGGGAAAAGCGTTACGCACTTCTTGAACCGAATCGTACGGACACCAACATCCGTAATTATGACATGAGCAACCTTACCAAATTGCTCAATGCCACGTTCTTGTATCGACAAGGGTTCAAAATTTCCAAAATAGCGGAGTTACAACAAGATGAAATTGAGCGTTTGATTACTGAGTCTGAACTTGATCAGACCAATCATTACGCGCTCCATTTATTCAAACAGGCGATGTTTGAATTTGACCATCACTTGTTTAACAAGACCTATAAAAAACTGGCAAAAAAAGAGAGTTTTGATTTCATCTTTTTTGACCTTTTTATGCCCTTGCTCAATGAAATCGGTCTGCTTTGGCAAACAGGCACGATTGACCCTGTGCATGAGCGATTCATTTCGGAATTGATTAAACAGAAAATCATTGAGAATATAGTCCAAGCCCAAGAAGCTATGGACATAGAAACTTCTCCAAGTTTTGCGCTTTTCCTTCCCTATGAAGAAATTCATGAGATTGGACTCCTCTATGCCAATTTCATTCTTTTGAGTGAGGGACACCAAACCTTATATCTTGGGAGTAACATTCCCATGGATAATTTAAAACACTTAACCAAGCATTACAGCGACATTACTTTTTTCTCTTATTTCACGGTAAAACCTGATGATCAAAGTGTTGAAAAATATGTCAAAGATTTTTACAAGCAGGTTAAACCAGCGAGCAACTATCCTTTGTGGCTTATGGGACACAAGTTACAAGACATTGCTGTGGGTGAACTCGGAAAAAATATCCAGATTATCCATAGACTCAATGCGTTGCGCAACTTTGTAAAAAGCCAAAAATCTTGAGTTAATTCCCCTACTTAGAAATAAAGCATTCATCCTATCATGCCACAATCAATAGCCGTAATCGGCTCCGGATTTTCCTCACTCGCCGCAGCGTGCTACCTTGCCAAGGCCGGTCATAACGTGACGGTTTTTGAAAAAAACAAAACCTTTGGCGGTCGTGCCAGGCAACTTAAAAAAGACGGCTTTACATTTGATATAGGCCCTACTTGGTACTGGATGCCCGATGTTTTTGAACGCTTTTTTGGAGACTTTGGAAAGAAACCCCAAGACTATTACGAGCTCATTAAACTCAGCCCGGCCTATTCGGTTTATTTCGGGAAAGATCAGGCCATAACCATTGCCGACTCTCTAGAAAAAATTAAAGAAACGTTTGAACAGCACGAAAAGGGCGGTGCAGCGAAACTTCAAAAATTTATTGATGCGGCACTGGACAACTACAATATTGCGATAAAGGATTTAGTTTATCGCCCAGGAATTTCCCCTCTTGAACTGATCACCCCTAAGACCGCGATGAAAGTCGGTCAATTTTTCAGTACCATCTCACGTGATGTCCGCGCAGCGTTTAAAAACCCGCATTTGGTCGCGATTTTAGAATTTCCCGTGCTCTTTCTTGGCGCAAAACCTTCCAATACACCGGCGTTCTATAACTTCATGAATTACGCGGACTTTGGGCTTGGGACCTTTCACCCGAAAAATGGCATGTACAGTGTGGTTCAGGGCATGGTTGATCTTGCCAGGGAACTGGGTGTTACATTTAAAAGTGATCACAATGTTACCTCAATTGTCGTGGAACAAGGACGTGCACAGGGTTTAGAGATAAACGGAACAACGCTGTCCTTTGACAAAGTGCTCAGTGGCGCTGATTATCATCATACAGAAACATTGTTACCGAAAAATTACCGCCAATATTCCCAGGCGTATTGGTCAAAGAGGACTTTTGCCCCCTCTTCTCTGCTGTTTTATGTCGGTTTTGAAAAACAGATTCAAAATGTAGAGCACCATACTTTATTTTTTGATGTCCCTTTTGAAAAGCACGCGGAAAGCATATACGACGATCCCAAATGGCCAGAGGAGCCTTTGTTTTATGCAAGTTTTCCCTCAAAAACGGACGACAGCGCCGCTCCAGAAGGTAAGGAGGCTGGGATCTTTCTCATTCCCCTTGCTGTGGGAATTCAGGACACCCCCGAACTTCGTGAAATCTACTTTGAAAAAATCATGACCCGCTTTGAATTTCTCACCGGTCAAAGCGTGAAAAAAAGTATTATCTTTAAGGAAAGTTTTTGTCTCAACGACTTTATCAACGACTATAACTCCTACAAAGGAAACGCTTATGGTCTGGCGAATACACTGATGCAGACGGCGTTTTTGAGACCTAAATTGAAGAGTAAAAAAGTTGATGGCCTCTTTTTCACAGGACAATTAACGGTTCCTGGACCTGGGGTACCCCCATCACTGATCTCAGGAAAAATTGTTTCAGGACTTATGGATCAAAGTATAAAATAATGAAAGCCTTATTTGACGATATATCACAATCGTGCAGCAAGAATGTGACTAAAACTTACAGTACGTCGTTTTCTTTGGCGACTAAAATGCTTGCACCGTGTATCAGACAGGACATTTATAATGTCTATGGCTTTGTTCGCCTGGCTGACGAGATTGTCGATTCCTTTCACGATTATGACAAAAAAGCACTTTTTGTGCGTTTTGAAAAAGCCCTAGAAGAAGCGCTAACAGAAAAAATTAGTCTAAATCCCATTCTCAATGCTTTCCAATATACGGTTCACAAATACGGGATCGATCAAGCGCTCATCGACGCCTTTATGAACAGCATGCGTTTGGATCTTACTAAAAGTGAATACACCACACGAGAAGAATATCAGGCGTATATCTACGGATCTGCCGATGTGGTAGGCTTAATGTGTCTAAAGATTTTTGTCAAAGGCGATCAAGAGCAATTTGACCTGTTAAAAGAGCCGGCTATGGCCTTAGGATCGGCCTTTCAAAAAGTAAATTTCTTGCGGGATCTCAAAGCCGATTTCAAAGAGCTGAATCGCACCTATTTTCCCAACACCAATCTGACCGCCTTAGACGAATCCGCCAAAAGAGCGATCATTGAGGATATCGAGGCAGATTTTAGTAAAGGATACTCGGGGATTGTCGCTTTGCCCCCAGAGGCTAAATTCGGTGTTTTTATGGCCTATCGCTACTACCGAAGACTTTTGAAAAAGTTGAACAACACCCCTGCCCTTGACATTGTCAACTCCAGAATAAGAGTGCCGAATTATGAAAAATTTGGTTTACTCACCAGAAGTTATGTTAAATACCAATTAAAACTAGTACGTTAAAATGGATGCTGTTTTTTGGATCTTAATCTTTTTTAGCACGTTTGCCATTATGGAATTTATGGCCTGGTTTACCCATAAGTACATTATGCATGGCTTTCTGTGGGTCCTCCATAAAGACCATCATCACAAAGACCATGGAAGTTGGTGGGAACGCAATGATGCGTTCTTTATTTTTTACGCTATCGTGAGTATCCTTTGCTTTATCGGTTGGGACCGCTATGGTTTTTGGGCTGGCCTCCCGATTGGCCTTGGTATCTTTGCTTATGGATTGGCCTATTTTTTCGTTCATGATATTTTTATCCATCAACGCTTTAAAATGTTCCGCAACGCTAACAACTGGTATGCACGCGGGATCAGACGGGCCCACAAAATACACCACAAACATTTAGGGAAAGACAAAGGAGAGTGCTTTGGTATGCTCGTTCCTCCGCTCAAGTATTTTAAAAAGTAATTTATGGAGCGGCTCTACTTATGGCTTGATCTAGGGTCTTTGGCCTTGCCGCTTATTTTTTCCTTTCATCCCAAAATTAAATTTTACAAATTATGGCCCAGTGTCTTGCCTGGAATTGCGGCAATGGCCATGGTTTTTATTCCGTGGGACATTTATTTCACAGCCAATGGTTTTTGGGGATTTAATCCTGATTACCTAACCGGAATTGAGTGGTTTGGGCTCCCCATGGAAGAATGGCTTTTCTTTTTTTGCATCCCTTATGCCTGTCTGTTTACCCATCATGTTTTGAGCTCGTTGATTCAATGGTGGCCGCTAAACCAAAAAAGGACCAATTGGGTTTATGTACTTCTGGTGACTGCATTAGTCATCGGTCTGTGGTATGGGGTTGAGCAATGGTATACCGCCAGCGCTTTTTTATATGCCCTGCTCATCCTGGGACTTACTCAAAATACGGCGCCCCAAATACTGCCTAGTTTTTTTATGAGTTATGTCGTGATATTAGTGCCTTTTTTTATCGTCAATGGTGTCCTGACCGGATCAGGGCTCGACGAACCTGTCGTTTGGTACAACGATACACAAAACTTCGGTGTGCGCCTGGGGACTATACCATTAGAAGATACCGTCTATAATTTGGGGATGTTACTCACGGTAGCTTTGGTGGGGCATCATATAAAACAAAAGTTTAGTGCGCATTAAGGTCATGAATGACAGATTTAAAATCCCTTTAGTTTTTGGCGTTCTAAATTTTGGAGGTCTCTATCTGGGAGCTATTGCGACAAATCCTGGAGTCAATAGTGAGTGGTATACTTCCTTAAATCAAGCCCCGTGGACCCCTCC
>DDCS01000060.1:12521-12695 GCA_002335345.1 Flavobacteriaceae bacterium UBA2000
ATCAAACCACTTTTGCCTTATTTTTGATTTCAGGATTACTGTTGCTATTGATGGTTATGGCGGTTAAATTCGCTAAATTCTTGGGCTATAAAACTATCTGGATCCTTCCCTATATTGCCTGGCTGATCATTGCCACATCGCTCAATGCCTACATCGTTTTGCAAAACCCCTAAT
>DDCS01000078.1 GCA_002335345.1 Flavobacteriaceae bacterium UBA2000
TTTTAATTTTCGGGATGTAGCGCAGTCTGGTAGCATACACGCCTGGGGGGCGTGGGGTCGCAGGTTCAAATCCTGTCATCCCGACAAAAAAAAGCCGAGCTATTTGCTCGGCTTTTTCATTTTTTCCGTATGTCAAAAGCTTTATTATTTGCGATACATTACCCCATCCAAAGCGTCGCTCAGGATTTCAATTTCACGCCACTGCTCAGCGCGTGATGGCTGCTGCTCCATAGGCAGAGGTTGGCCTAAAATTTCTGAAAGCGCTGCTGCTAAAAGGGGTTCATCGGCTTGTCCGAGCTGCCCAAGATTGCTGAAATCTTCGGATCGTTCGATGCTAGGCGTTAACCCATTGGCATAGTCTGTCACTCCGGCTGCATTTAATGTTTTAAAGACCAAAGGCAACATGGCGTAGCGGTGGCCGGTATTGGCCTGATTGCGGCTGAACGATGGGGCAGGAGCGTCGTAAAGTAAAAACGAGGCTTGATATTTTCCGCGGGTCGGTAATCCGATTTGCACCACATCGATATAAGGTTTTAAGCCGTTAATCACCAGTTCGCTGGCTGAGGCCGTGCGGCCTGTGGTCAAGACATAGACCCGCGTGAGTCCCAGACTGTTCAGACCGGCACCATTGGCCAGGGTACTCACAAAATAACCCAGTTCAGCATATTGGGCTTGGCGATCGTCATTCCACTGCTCGGTAAAGAAAATTTCTCCTTGAAATTGCCCGGTAATCATCCCGGCCAGTGAAGTCGCTGTGCGCACGGAACCACCTCCATTATAGCGCAAATCCAAGACCAGATCAGTTACCCCTTGAGCCGCGAAGGCGCCAAAGGCGGCGTTGAGGTCGTTGTCGTATTCATTGGTAAAACCGTTGTACATCAAATAGCCAATTGTGCGCCCATTTTCTGAAAAGACCGCCGTTTTGTGTACCGGATTTTCCGAAAGCTGAGTTTTATTCAAGGTCGTAGTTTCATTCAGCGGGTTAATGTCCGAGCCGTCAAAAGTCGCCCATCCCAAAGTGTAGGTGTCTGGCGATAGGAGGTCGTTGTAATTTGTGGCCGTGAGTTGAGTCCCGTCCACGCGATTAAAGATCATCCCGCGCTCAATGTTTTGAGCCGCCGCGTCGCTCCCAGGAATTACATAACGCACATAGCCAAAGATAAGGGTGTTGTCCTGGGGGTAATAAACCAGTCCGTATTCCATACCATTGCTCAGTGAAATCCCGGCCAGTGAATTTTCCAAGGTGACATAATCCTCCACCAAAAGGCTAAAGGGGTCGCTCAGATCGGTCAAAGCCTCGAAGCAATCTTCGGGACTGTCGAAAGAGGCTAAATAAGCTTTTTTGTCTCCCTCTGTAGCAAAGGCATTGTCTTGCAGCTGGGGCACTGAACCTTTGTACAGATAAAAATAATTCAATCCACGCCAGATAAACTCATTGATTTCTGTAGTGGTGGCCTCACGATAGTTGTCATCTAAATCTTCAAAGCAGGAGATACTTAAAAGACTAACGAGACTCAAGGTCATAAGCATTTTTCCCAAGCGCATTCCCTCTGAAATAGACCACGATTTCCAAAATTGGATTCTGGCAATTTTCGGTCTTGCAACGCCTGGTGCTTTCATGACCTATATACCGGTATAGTTTTGAGGACTAATGGCCTTTAATTCTTGCTTAAGGGCCTCAGAAATAGCTAATCCATCGATAAAGTTATGCATGGCTTGTTGGTCGATGCGTTGATTGGTGCGCGTGAGTCCTTTGAGGGCCTCATAAGGATTGGCAAAACCTTCGCGACGCAATATGGTTTGAATGGCCTCAGCCACTACGGCCCAATTGTTTTCTAGGTCGGCGTTTATTTTTTCAGCGTTTAACAGCAATTTACCCAAACCTTTTTGAGTCGATTGAAAGGCGATTAAAATGTGTCCAAAGGGCATACCAATCGTGCGCAATACCGTACTGTCCGTGAGGTCTCTCTGAAGGCGACTTACCGGTAATTTTGCGGCGAGATGGCCCAGCAGTGCATTGGCAATTCCCAGATTACCCTCACTATTTTCAAAATCAATCGGGTTGACTTTATGCGGCATAGCCGAAGAGCCCACCTCACCCGCTTTGATTTTTTGCTTGAAGTAATCCATGGAAATATAGGTCCATAAATCGCGATTCAAATCAAGAATAATCGTGTTGACGCGCTCCATTTGGTGAAATAAGGCGGCCATATGATCATAATGCTCGATCTGCGTGGTCGGGAAGGAGTGGTGCAGTCCTAAAATATGTTCAACAAAATTTTGTCCAAATTTTTTCCAGTCGATCTCAGGGTAAGCCACATGGTGGGCATTGAAGTTTCCGGTAGCACCCCCAAATTTTGCCGCGTGTTTGATATGGCTGAATCCAGCCATTTGCTCTTCTAAGCGGGTGACAAAAACGTGAATCTCTTTACCTAAGCGGGTTGGTGATGCGGGTTGACCGTGTGTGCGGGCGAGCATCGGGACTTCAGACCACTCATGCGCATAGGTCTTAAGTTGATCGGTTAGCGCTTGGAGTTGAGGGATATAAATGTCATTAATGGCTTCCATCATGCTCAATGGAATTGCCGTATTGTTTATGTCTTGAGAGGTAAGGCCAAAGTGAATAAATTCTTTATACGCGCTCAGTCCTAAGGCATCAAATCGCTCTTTAATAAAATACTCGACAGCCTTGACATCGTGATTGGTCACGGCTTCAATTTCTTTAATCGCTGAAGCCTGTTCAGGACCAAAATCTTTGTAAATTTCTCGCAGGGATTCTGCTTTGGTCAAATCAAATCCTGTTAACTGCGGCAGTGGTAAGGCGACAAGGGCCAAAAAATACTCGATTTCCACGCGCACCCGATACTGAATCAGCGCGGCCTCTGAGAAATAAGGAATAAGACTTTTGGTTTTTGACGCATAACGTCCATCGATTGGTGTTATGGCTTGAAGACTGGTATGTGACATCGTTTTGCGATTCAAAAAGCAAAGATAATCATCACCTATGAGTTGACCCACGGCAGAGGGGATTTTTTAAATATTTCTCGATGAAGTCCCCCTGGAAAAGATTTACTCTTTAATGAACGCCAAAGACGCAAGGGGCCCGCTGGTGTAACTATTGATTCAAATTTGCAAGAATATGGCGCGCTCTGGTACGAAAACCGGGACTCTGTTGCGGCATATTTTTGATTAAAATGGCGCTGAGGGGTTCCTCAATCCAAGAATTTACCCGACTCAGATAATACAAACAGCTCATGGCATGAGCTTGAACGGCAATCGCTGCCTCTGGCGCTCCAATGAGTTTATCAAAACAGTGTTCCGTTAAGGCTTCTCGTGTTTTTTTGTCTAGACTTTTGGTCACTGTTAAGGGCGCGAGCCACAGGCTCATCATGTGGAGCAGGGCGCGTTGTGAGGAGTCCGATTTAAACTGGGTGAGCTGAAGAGCGAGATCAGGCAATACATGAGCGATGGCTTTAAAGTTCTTTAAGGCCATCATTTCAAGAATATAGGCTGCTTTGACACTGCGGTCTTTATCTTGTTGCCCTAGAGCGTTGAGCAATTCCCCAAGGCGCTCCAGATGGTCAAGCATCCACAAAACGGACTTTTCGCGATTTGCACGCGTCGCTCTATCGAATTCAATATGGGTCCAAATATCCATTCTTATGGTGCAAATTAACGAATAATCTCATAGGTCTGGGCTCAGGTCGATCATGGTCATGGCTTTTCTCTTTGGCCTAATTCATTATCTTGCAATCCATATATTTACAGCATGACCCCGGAATTATTGACGTACTTACAAAGTCTTTTAACCCCGCGTCGCCGTGCCCTGTTTAGTCAGGTGCTCGAAGAGCGTACGCGACATTTTACTGTGGTCACCGAAGACGTATATCAGATGCACAATACCAGTGCGGTCATGCGCAGTTGCGATGTTTTTGGCATACAAGATTTACATGTGATCGAAGCGCGATTCGGGAAACGTGTCGATAAAGAAATTGCCATGGGGGCCCAAAAGTGGGTTGATATTCATCGACATTCCAATACAGAAGATTGCCTGAAACAATTGCGCGCTCAGGGCTATCAAATCGTGGCAACAACGCCTCATGATGGTGTGCCCCTGGATGTTTTTGACGTTTCGCGCAAGTCCGCCTTGCTCTTTGGCACCGAGAAAAAAGGACTGAGCCCAGAACTGATGGCCCAGGCCGATGTGGCCCTTACCATCCCCATGTACGGATTTACCGAAAGCCTTAATATTTCTGTATCTGCAGCAATTATCCTGAATGAACTTGTGGGGCGTATGCGGCGGGAAGAATCGCCATGGGCATTAAGTCCACAGGAGCGTTATGATTTAGAATGTGCTTGGACTGTGGCTTCAATCAAAGATGCCCCAAGAATAATTGAACGATATAATCAAGAGAACGCCTGATGACTTTAATTTTTGCGACCCACAATGCCCACAAGTATAAAGAGGTAAAGGCCCAAATGCCTGCTGGTTTGGATTTGCTTTATTTGGCCGATATCACCCATGAACCGCCGGTGGAAGAAACGGCACTAACCCTTCAGGGAAATGCTGAGATAAAAATGTTAGCTCTGGCCCAAAGCACGGGACAAAATTGTTTTGCAGACGACACCGGCCTTGAGGTGGCGGCCTTGAATGGCGCCCCAGGGGTTTATAGTGCGCGTTACGCAGGTCCAGAGGCTCGGGATCAAGACAATATTCAAAAATTATTAAACGCCCTGGTCGGGCATCGTAATCGAAAGGCACAATTTCGCACCGTAATTGCCCTTTACTGGCATGGCGAAACTCATTTTTTTGAAGGGATTTGTCATGGAACCATACTTGAAACCCCACGGGGGTACCAGGGGTTTGGTTATGATCCTGTTTTTTTACCAGAGGGCCATACACAGACCTTTGCCGAGATGGATTTAGTCCAAAAGGCACAAATCAGTCATCGAGGGATTGCCATGAAAAAGCTAATCGATTGGCTTTCTGTCCGCGATTTACAATGAATTTTCAAGATTGTAATTTGCCCTTTACGGCCATTAATTTGTGGGGTCACCTTCTAATTTGATACGCCGTGCTCAAATTGAATAAACAATCCAATTGTTTGTGCCCTGAGGTAGCGTTAATAATTTAGAGCAATCACGATTTTCTCATTTATTAAGCGTAGTTTTGCCGCAAATTCCTCAGGGTGAGGAAGTGTTGTATATAAAGCTTTGGGTTTACTCGGGTCGTTTGCTTTACACAACACAAAAACGAGATAAACCATTTTATGACAACATTTCAATCTTTGGGATTGGGGGAAGAATTCCTTCTAGCCATCCAGGACTTGGGTTTTGAAACCCCCAGTGAAGTTCAACAAAAAGCCATTCCTTTTTTACTCCAAAATGATGCAGACATTGTATCCCTTGCTCAAACGGGTACGGGAAAAACTGCTGCCTTTGGTTTTCCAATGCTCCAAAAAATACGCGTTGAAAGCCGAGAAACACAAGGACTCATCCTCTCTCCAACGCGAGAGTTGTGTCTCCAAATAACTCAAGAGCTTAAGCTTTATGGGAAATACCTCAAAGGACTTAATGTAGTGGCTATTTATGGTGGCGCAAGTATTACTGAACAAGCCCGTCAAATCAAAAAGGGAGCGCAAATTATTGTGGCTACTCCAGGGCGTATGAAAGACATGATCGGTCGCGGTATGATCGATATTTCAAAAATTGAATATTGTGTTCTTGATGAGGCCGATGAAATGCTCAATATGGGCTTTTACGAGGATATAAAATCTATACTTACCCACACTCCCAAAGAGAAAAACTCTTGGTTGTTTTCTGCAACCATGCCACAGGAGGTCAACACCATTGCCAAAAAATTCATGCACGACCCCATAGAAATTACTGTGGGTACCAAAAACTCAGGAGCAAAAAATGTAAATCATCAGTACTTTATTGTAGGTGCCCGAGAACGATATAATACATTGAGGGCTGTCATCGGTATGAATCCCGATATATTTGGTTGTGTATTTTGTCGAACAAAAATCGAAACCCAAAAAGTTGCTGAAAAACTCATCCATGACGGTTATAAAGCTGCAGCTATACACGGGGATCTGAGTCAAAATCAACGCGATGCGGTAATGCAATCTTTTCGCAAGAAAAAAATTCAGCTCCTAATCGCTACCGATGTTGCGGCTCGAGGTATTGATGTGGAGGACATCACCCATGTGATCAACTACCAACTTCCAGACGAAATCGAAACCTACACCCACCGAAGTGGAAGAACGGGTCGCGCTGGAAAATTGGGAACTTCCATCCTTTTTGTAACCAAATCGGACCGTAGAAAGATCAAGTTGGTAGAAAACAAACTTCAAACAAAACTAACTGAATTGGAAATTCCTTCCCCCAAAGAAGTCTTTCAGTTTAAAATTGAACATTGGGTAGAACAACTAAAGACCACGCCGATTAAAAGTGATTTGAATCCCTACCTTGGCGGAGTACTTAAAAATTTAGAGGCCTTTTCTAAGGAAGAGCTGGTTGAATTGTTTCTTTCCAAAGAATTTCAATCGTTTGATTTCAACGCCAAACCTCTCGAATTTAAAAAAGAGGGGGCGTC
>DDCS01000025.1 GCA_002335345.1 Flavobacteriaceae bacterium UBA2000
CGAAACTTTATAGCGAAAGCAATATCAGTCATTGGGATGAGTATCCCTTGACCCAATTGTTTCGGGGCTTTGACCAAATGCCTGAAATTGAGCGCCAAGCATTATCCCTGGCACAAGGGAAGATCTTGGACGTGGGTTGTGGAGCAGGCAGTCATAGTCTCTATCTTCAAAACCTAGGTCGCGACGTTCGGTCCATAGATTTATCTAAAGGAGCGGTCCAAATCGCACAATCCCGGGGTGTGGCTCAAGTCACTGAAACCTCACTTTTGGATTACGATGGGGAGCGCTTCGACACGATTATTATGCTTATGAATGGCACCGGAATTTTTGAATCGCTCGAGAGCGTTCCGGCCTACCTCAACAAACTCAAAACCCTTTTAAATCCGAAAGGGATGCTTTTAATTGATTCCAGTGATTTGCGCTATATGTACGACACCGGTGACGATGAAGCGATATGGGTTCCAGCGGACCGTTACTATGGCGAGCTAGAGTTCAGATTGCGTTATAAAAAAGAATTCAGCGAAAAATTCCCTTGGTTATTTTTGGATAAGCATCTTTTCGCCCATTTAGCAGAATCTAATGGCTGGACCTTCGAAATTTTACATGAAGGCGCCCATTATGATTACCTCGCTAAGCTGATGCCCTAGCGACTCAATTCTTCAAATGTCCTCCTTTTATGAGTTGGCGCATTTTTTTTTTAAACAAGGTCTCAGACCAATCCTTTTTTATTTGATCTAAGGCCAAAGCGATTGAATCCCTTTTTTCGATCAATTTTAGACCAGCCTGTGTTTTAAAAAATTGATTTACCGCTTTTTGATCTTTAGCACTTAATTCTTGCTGCATTAAATAGTTCTGACCGGCATCGCTAGCATAAAAATTAGTCAAAGAAGCCACGTCATCTCGATTCAAAAACTGACGATAGGCAAATGCCCCTTGAGTCACATATTCCTGTACTTGTTGCGCTTCATCTTGTCGGAGCTCTTGCCAAACCTCAGGCTCGATTTTTTTACGGGCAAAATTCCGCTGAAGCTTTGGAAATACATCGTGAAAGCTAACACTTGCCGTAACCTCATCTCCTTTCAACGCCATCATGTCCATAATTTCACGATGAAAATCGTCCGTTTGCCCCCATAAAACCCCTTGGGAAATACAAAATACCGTTAAAATAAAAGCGCGCATTTTTCTAATCATGACAATTAAACTAAGTTTGCCTAAGTTACCAAAAAAACAATCAATGCGCTATTTCGGGTCATTTTCCCTATTCCTATTTCTCGCAGTACTGATCCACAGTTGCAGCAGTGACGAATCAAACACACCAAACGACCCAAACATTGAAAACAATCGTCCGTTAGGCACTTCTGCAGCGGACATCCTCGGGCCAAATGAATACGGCTTGTTGACCGTAGAATTGGTTTACACGAATTCTTTTCGTCCTGAACCCTCAAGTATTCTTGGGTTTAAGAACTTTGTATTAGGCCTAGCCAATAAACCACAGGGCGTACAATTTATAGAACGCGTAATTCCGAATCAGCCTGGAGCCCCTTTTTCCATCGAGGAGATTCGGGCCATTGAAGAGGCCAATCGTACGGTTTACACAGAAGGAAACAACCTTGGGGTGTACGTATTTTTCTCCAATGGCGCCTCTGAGAATGACACAAATAACTCCGTAACTCTGGGTACCGCCTATCGAAATACGTCGATAGTAATCTATCAAAAAACACTGGAATTGATCACCCAAACAGATCCGGATGTTTTACCCATCTTAGAACAAACGACGCTCAATCACGAGATGGGCCACCTTATGGGGCTGGTCAATATTCAGAACGACGATATTCATCAAGTCCACGAAGACCCCAATAGTGAAAAACACTGTTTGCATGAAGATTGTTTGATGTATTATGATGCGACAAATGTCGGGCGACAAATGTTAAACCGATGGACTCAATTGCGCGCTGTACCGCAACTCGATGTCCAGTGCTTACAGGACTTACAGGCCAAAGGGGCGCTCTGAGTCATAGACGCTCTCTCCATCAATATAGGTTTTAAGCACCTTAATTTCTGAGAGTTCCTCTAAGGGACAAGTCAATGGATTTCGATCCAGAAGAATGAAATCTGCATCTTTCCCTGATTGAAGGCTTCCTCTTTGATTTTCGCTAAAATTCGCATAAGCCGCCCAAAGGGTCATCCCTTTAAGGGCTTGTTCTCGAGTAATTCCCTGGTCGGGATAAAATCCTGATTCCGGATAACCGGCCGTATCTCTTCTATAGACTGCCGATGACAAGGTCAGCATAGGGTTGACATATTCTACCGGAAAATCAGTGCCAAGCGCCAGTATTCCAGCCTTTGCCAGCAGCGAATTATAGGCATAAGCCCCCTTCATCCTGCCTTCACCAAGGCGCTCTTCGACCCAATACATATCGCTGGTGGCATGAGTGGGTTGAACTGATGGAATAATATTTTTTGAAAATGCCTCAAAATAATCTGGCGGAACAACTTGAGCGTGTTCAATGCGCCAACGAACATTTTCGTCCTGAGCCCTTATGTGCGTGGCCAATGCCTCTTGATAAACCCGAAGCACGGATACATTGGCTGAGTCGCCTATCGCATGGGTATTGACCTGAAAGCCTGCCTTAAGCGCACGATCAGCCAAAGCCTCTAATTCATCCATTGGGGTTATAATTGCCCCAAAATGTTCCGGGGCATCACTGTACGGTTCGCGCAGTGCCGCTCCACGAGACCCCAAAGCCCCATCGGCATATACTTTGATTGCCCCTACGCGTAATCGGTGTTTCACCAGCGGTCCTTTGTCCAAATAATAACTTACATCAGGCTCTATGTTAGCAACCATGGCCTCTATTTTCATTTTGAACGCTCCCGCCTCTTGCAGGCGATCAATCAGTTCGATAACAGGTCTTCTGAGTCCTGCGTCATGAACACCCGTAAGGCCCATTGAAAAACAATACTGCTCAGCTGAAATTAAGGCCTGAGTCGAGATCTCAATGGTCGGTTCAGGAACCAATTCAAGGACACGGTCACAAGGCGCATCGACTAAAATACCTGTAGGATTTCCTCCCGTATCACCCATAATCATACCTCCTGGAACCGGTCCCGATCGATTAATTCCTGCCATGCTCAATGCTTTTGAATTGACCCATAGGGCATGGCCATCGACACGTTGCAAAGCTACAGGCACCTCTGGAAATACGGCGTCCAAATCCTCTTTGGTGGGATAAGACTGATCGATCCAATCATTTTGATCCCAGCCTCGCGCCACAATAAACTCAGCGTTTTGATACGGCACAAAATCAGAAATTCGCTTTATGACCTCCTCTTTAGATGTTGTTCCCCTGAGATCCACCTCTTGAAGTCCCAAGCCCAACTGATAGAAATGCGCATGGGCATCAATGATCCCGGGCATAATCACTTTGGTTTGGGCATCTAAATTCTTTTTAGATTCATATCGATCGAAAACTTGCTCGTCGGATCCAGCATAAAGAAGCTTTCCTTGATCAACCGCAAAGGCTTGAGCCTCTGGAGCATTATCGTCTAGGGTAATGACTTGAGCATTAAAAACAATTAAATCAACCTCTTGTTTTTTTTGACACCCGAAGACGACAATCGCAACAATACAAACTCCTAAAACTCGAATAATCATAAGCCAATTTTGAACTAAAGATAAAAAAAGCACCCCACTTTCATGAGGTGCTTTGATTATTAAACCCTAAACTTAACGAATCACTTTTTTAAGTCATCAAAAAGACGTTCAAAGTTCCATTTGGTTGCGTCTAAAAGGCATTAAAATTATATTGGAGTCCAAGATTAACGCGCACGCCCTGTACCGGATAATTGGCCCATAGGCCATTACTTTGATTCAATAGGTTAATCCCTGAAATCGTGGCGCTGAAATTTTTTGTGAGCGCGTAATTCAAATGTAATTGGGTATCAATAAAGCCTTTGACCGTTTCGGCAACAATTTGATCAGCCACCATGCGCTGTTCTTTTCTCGGGCCATAACCTAATAATTGGGCGGTGAGTAATAACTGCTCGTTCACATGAAAAGTTCCAGAGCCGCCAAAGCTGAATCCTGGAATATTCCAAGGTTCTGCATTATTTTCAGGACGGTTGTCGATCATTGCGGCATCTAAGGCAATATCCCATTGCTGTGAAAGTCGCCCATTAATTTTTGCGGTTATTTTTAATTCATTTCCGCTGTCATAATTCACCGTGAAACTGTTGCCATTGTCATAAGCATAAGCCCCCTGTCCACCAGACCAGGGTCGTCCAATAAAATAGGCTTGATTTTCAAAGTTTCTGAATTCTGCACCCAAGTTATACTGCCACAGGTCGGTTATCGCTCCATTAAACCCCAATCGCATGATCTGTTTATCAATTTGCGGCTGCAGTCCCGCACCCGGAGCGAGAAAGGCTTGGATGGTGACCAAAGAATTAGTCTCGTGTTGTTTGTACTGGCCACGGAAACTCAAATTGGCTTCAAGACTTCGTCCCCATAACGGGTAATTTAATTCGATCTCTGGAAAAAGTCGAAAAGTCGTATTGCTTGTTCCATTGTGTCCCCATCCTTTGGCACCCAAATTGACCATCAAATCGCCAAAATCCAGTTCTGTTTGGACCCCCAAATCCGTGTTTAGCGCATGGTAATCTTGAGCGGTAATTTGGGGATCCTCATAGCTGAACCTTGTGCTTAAATAGGAAATATTCCCCGTAAAAGAGAGCACTCGTTTGTCCCAAATTAACTTAGCCCTTGGGGATGAAGAAAAGCTCCATTCATTGACCCCATAACGATCAGAAAAAAACGATAGCTCGCTATCTAGGCCAGTAAACCAACCCCCATTAGATCCTAACCGATGACGCAAAGCGGCCTTCTGATAAGTTTGTCCAAAGTCATTATTCACTGATTGATCCAGGCTCAAGGTATCCGGAACCCCATACCATTGCACGGCCGAACGATTTACCGATAATGCCAAGATTGACGGGCGATTCTGCAACTCGGTGCGCCATTGAGCCCGCAAACCACTTTTGGCCCAATCCGTAGGTAAAGTAACGCCCTTAATCGTCCCATTTAATTGTTGATGGTCAAAAGCAAGGTTTAAATAGGACTCAGGATTGAATTCACGATTTACAAAACCCTCTAGCCCAGAGGATGAGCGCGTGCCCAACCAAACCCGCAAATAATTGGGCAAAGGTCTCGGTGTAATTTCCTTTGCAGGACCCACAGCACGCAATACGGCAGGCAAATCAGAAGGACTTAAATTAACATTTTCATGATTATAGGCAAACGCTGGTCTTGATTCCTGTCCCTCCTCTGGCACCCAATCCCATTTGGTTTTCGGACGCAAATTAATGGACGGCGTATAGGATTTAACCACATCAACGACCTCTGTCGCCACCCCTGTGCTATCTGCAATATTCTGTGCGCTAACTTGGCTGCCTATGAGGGTAAACAAAGTAAGGGTTAAGGTCAAATTGTGTCTGCGCACAATGCCTTGAATAAGATGATCTATGAGGGCCTTAATCATTTTGTTTCTTTTGATTTTTATCATTTGACGAAGGCTCTTTGGTCCCATCCATTTCTGAGGCCCCTGCACTATTTTCAGGTTCCTGAGTGTCTTTTGATTGATCCATTATTGCCAAATGCTCTATAGCCTCTTGCTGCAGCTCCGGAAAATCGTGCATATTGTCCCGAATATTTTCTAAAATAAAGCGCGCCTGAAATGGATCGGATAGGGCTTCAAAGTTTTTGGCCATCAGCATTAATCCCCGCGCGCCATAGACCATATAATTGGCATAATTCTGAGCCAGGTTTTGAATGTGCTCATTAGACCCCGAATAGTCTTGATCCAAATGAGCAAAATAGGCCTTGGCAAAATTCAATTGAGCGCCATAATGCCCTTTTGCTAACTCATCCATATCCTTGTATTGCTCACGAGCCAAATCAAATTCTTTTAATTCAAAATAACTCCACGCACTGATGAGCCGCGCCTGAGCGCGCAATGGGTCCTGAGTGTTGTTGGATAAATACGGGGTCAGTTCATTCGCATAATCAATGGCCTGTTGCCACCGCGATTGATCACTCATCATTTGCATTAAATTACTCAAGGCAAATGTGCGCTGATCCGAATCTAGGGGTTGGGCCAAAAGTTTGATCAGAGACGATTCCGCCGCACCAAATTCTTGATTTGATAGATAATGGCGGGCGACGCGAATTAACGTTGGAATAATAAACGATGGATTCTCATCAGCGGCGATCACAAAATCGGCATGGAACAGTGCGTTTGTTACGTCTTGTTGGCGCCAATAAATCTCGGATAAGATATAATGCGCCTCTAAGGCATATCGTCCTTGGGTATAATTTTCCAAATAAGCCTCAAATCGCTCAATGGACAAAGCATCATTTTGCGCCGCATAAGCTTGTTTGGCCGACTCAAACGACGCCTGATCCAGTGCGGCCTGATCAATGGAAATAAAATCTAATTCATCGACCCACAACCCATATTCCTGGACGCGTCCCAGAGAAATAAATGTATTTCTTGCAGACTGCACCGCAGAAATAGCTTCTTGCGTTCCAGGATATAAATTCACTACGGACTTAAAATAATTTAACGCCTGTTCAAATTCACTATTGTTATCCGAAATTAGCCCGAGGTTTAAATAGGCCGACGCCACAAGCGGACTGTTTTTTTGTTCTGAAATCAGCTGGGTGTATTGCGCTTTGGCTGCTGCAATTTTATCCATACTGACATAAGCACTGCCCAAACTTAAATACACGCGATCACGATAAACTGAATTGGGGTAGGTCTTTAAAAATTTGACTAATCGTTGGGTTTTTGCCTCTAGACCAAGGGTAAAGGAAAGACACATCGCCGCCTGAAAATCAGCATAATCCTCATTTCCACCACCAGTGTTAAGGACCGCATTATACTGGGCTAGGGCCAATTCATAAGCCTTCGACGCAAAATAACAATCAGCCAGATTGAGTCGCGCTTCGTTTTCTTTGACCACGGGCTTTGGTTGTTTGAGATAATTTAAAAAGCCTTCTTGAGCTTGGGCATAATTCTTTAATGCCATTTGTGCAAAGGCTTGTTCATAGGACAACATAGACCATTCAGGAGCTTTTTTAAACCGCTTAGAATCCGTCAATTTATCAAACATTGAAAGGGCACTTTCAAAGGCTCCGGACTCGGCATAAATTACGCCAGACCAGAATAGGGCTTGATCGCCGATCAAAGAATTTGTTTTAATTTTTTGGGCTTGTTGAAAAGAATTTTGTGCGGCTAAAGAAAGGCCTTGATCGTACTGTTGACGCCCTTTCAAAAAATACGCCCGCTGCAAAGCACTTTGCCGCTCATCGCCCATTACGTTGTCCGATAAAAGCGAAGGTGTGCTGAGATAGGCAATGACCTGATCGTAATCCTGGCTCTCGAGCAGTGTACTGAGCCACCATTGCTCGACTTCACCGCGCTTAGCGTCCTTAGGATATCTTTTAATAAAAGACTCAAGAACCGCGGGAACAGTAGTGTAGCTCAGTCTTAAGTCATAGGTGAGTTTTGCATATTGATAATAAGCCTTGGCGGTAAATGG
The DNA here is from genome assembly GCA_002335345.1 of Flavobacteriaceae bacterium UBA2000. Classification (GTDB taxonomy): domain Bacteria; phylum Bacteroidota; class Bacteroidia; order Flavobacteriales; family Flavobacteriaceae; genus BACL21. The sequence goes on from DDCS01000025.1 coordinate 7,600, forward strand.
TCGCTCATCTGGGGTTTCACAGGCCTTTTTATAGGCATTTAATGCCTCTGTTTTTTGATCAAGAGCAAGATAAGCCCCCGCCAACACATATGCCACATCCTGAGCGAGTAGCCCGTCGGCTTTAACATGAGACAATACCGCAACGGCCTTTTCATTCTGACCAAGCCTTGCGTAGGCCTGCCCCAAATAAAACTGATTTTCAAGGTGTTCATCGCGAGCCTTTTGCCGTGATGGTTTATCCACCGCCTTTTCAAGGTAATTTATCGCAATGGCATGGGTTCCCATTTGTGCATAAGCCCGACCGACAATGCCATTTAAAGAACCTTGATTGATATTTCTTTTGTCGCCAGAAATCTGGATCGCATCCAACGCGCGAATCCCCCAGGCGGCGGCTTGTTCGAAATTATTTGTACGAAAAGCAAGATCGGCCATCAGCCCCCATACCTCAAGGTCATCTCGCTGCTCTAAGTCTATTCGATCCAATTTAGATAAGGCCTGTTGCCATTTTTTATTCTCGTAATCAACATAGGCGCTGTAATAAAGTGCTCTAGACCCATAATGAGGACTGTTTTCTAAGGGCCCAAAAAAACGTGTTGCCTGGGAGAAATTACCGAGTTTGAAATGAGCATAAGCGATTTCAAATTGATGTTGATCTGTCAGCTCGTGAAACCCTTCGGCGTCTTTATACCACGCCAGCGCATTGGCGTACTGGCCTTTAGTAAAATAATAATGCCCCACAGTGGTATACGCCCGCTTGACTTCCGGTGCACTAGGATATTCCCGAACAAATCGACGCATGGCTCCAGGACCTTCCTTGTAGCCCACGACTAAGCCCAAATAGGCCATCTTAAATGCCCTTTGCGCCTTTTGATCTCTATTTAAGTCTTTGGTATCGAGCTCATTCCAGCTTTGATAAGCCGCCTGGTAATTTCCACTATTTTCTAGACGCTCCGTTTTTTGAAGCACCTGGTAATAAGCCATTTCTAAGCCTTGCCCTTGGCCATAAAGACTTCCTGAAAGGAAAATAAACAAGAGCAGCAGTACAGTAAATTTCGGATAAAACATGACTAATTTTCGAACCATATCAGAGATAACGTTTGTTTTTTTGTTCTCGTATCGCGAGATTGCTCCATGCGGGAAAATTAACTTAAATTTGATGGATTGGCTCAGTAATCCCCAGTTTTATGAAAAAAATTTTAGTGATATTTTTAGGCGTTTTGATCGGTGGTTGTGGCCCCTCCCAATCCATGGCGACCTTAATCACGGTCAAAGATCAAAAAATAGGAATTGACACCAAAAATCCTGATGAGTTACTCACGGTCAACGGCGGTATTCATGCCAAAGAAGTTCGGGTAGATTTGGATGGAGCACTAGCCCCCGATTATGTTTTTGATCAATACAATGGACAGGCAACACATCCCAATTACAGCCGCCTGTCGATCGAACAGCTTCAGGCTTATGTAAAAAAGTACGGTCACTTACCCGGGGTTCCGACCCATGAAATGCTCAGCAGTAATGGTCTGGATTTAAAGAAGTTTTCTTTGACCTTATTGGAAAAAATAGAAGAGCTCACGCTTTACCTGATCGAGCAGCAAAATCAAATCGAAATTTTGCAAAATACTTTGGAGGTGCATGTCCCAAGCCATTGGAAAAATTCGACCGACAAATCCGCAGAAAATACAGAGGAAAAAGTTGAGAATTAAAAAGCGACGCCATCGAAATTTGTACCTTTAACCCTGATAAAAATCCAATCGATGTCAAGCACTGTAGTTGATTTCAATAAAGCTAAAATCGTTCAACGTGATCAAGTAATTTTTGAGGCTATAGACTTAAAAATCGCTAAAGGAGAGTTCGTTTATTTGATTGGAAAAACGGGAAGCGGAAAAAGCAGTTTATTAAAAACCCTTTATGGGGAATTGCCTTTAAATTCAGGGACAGGCCAGGTTGCAGGGTTCAACTTACTTGGGCTAAAGGAGCGTCATATCCCCAGCTTACGAAGAAAACTGGGGATTGTTTTTCAAGATTTTCAATTACTCAACGACCGAAACATCTACGAAAATTTGCGGTTTGTGCTCAAGGCAACCGGATGGACACAAGAGGCCCAAATTAGCCAGCGCATTGAAGAAGTATTGAGCAGAGTGGGCATGAACGATCAAGGCCGTAAACTCCCTTATCAAATGTCGGGCGGAGAACAGCAAAGAATTGCTATTGCTAGAGCCTTACTCAATGACCCTGAACTGATCGTTGCCGATGAGCCCACAGGAAACCTCGACCCCCAAACCAGTATGGAGGTGATGAGTTTACTCAAGGACCTCAACAAAAATGGCAGAAGTATTCTCATGGCCACCCACGATTACGCCCTATTGTTAAAGCACCCCTCGAGAACCTTAAAATGCGAGGACGGTAGAGTTTTTGAGGTGGTCCACAAAAAACCTGAGGCCTAACTAAGGGGTTATCGTCAAGCCCGGATCAACAGACAACTTGATGCCCTTATTGTTTTCGGGAGCCAATAGCGTTCCGGGTTTAAGTATGATTTGTTTCTTGGCACGCAAAGTAAACTCGGACTGCTCTGTAAATTGAATGTCCTTTAAAATGACGACTCGATTAAACGCGGTAAGCTTTTGTCTCCATCGACTAAATTTTTGGTCCTTTAAAACAGCAACCCCTTCCGCGTCATAAAGCCTCGAGACCAAATCTATTGCGGCCCCGCTTTGAAGCATCCCTGCCCCGTAATGACCCTTAAATGGGGCGTTAGCCTCAATATGATCAATGCGCTTTGCCGTCAATTTTAAAATAGTTTCTACCTCATCGGCCGGTAACTCTGGGCGCAAAGAAAACATCAACCCAATGGTTCCCGTCACCAAGGGCGCGGCCGTGGAAGTTCCTTGATAAGTATTATAGCTCAAAATACCCTGGGTAACCCACTGGCTATAGCGCATCACCCCAACGGTTGGCGCGAGTAAATCTACTTCAGTGTTTAAGGTCGCTGTGGATTGCGGATAAATTCGAAATTCAGGACCTGATTTTTTATGATTAATTTCGGCGGTACGCCCCACCATACCCCACATATTTTCGACATAAGGCTTGCCACTTTCCTCATACTTCAGAGCCTTTTGCCAATCGTGATGTTGATACATCACCGAAGAGACCGAAATCACCCCATCATAGGAGGCCGGATAATATTTTTTCTGACCGCTATTGACGCCCCAGTTCTGATTGCCCGCTCCAGCCACCACCACAACGCCGCGCTCCAGTAAACTGTTAATCACCTCTTGACCGCTCTTTGTGGCGATTGAACTGACCCAACTACAATTGATTACTTTTGCCCCAGCATCAGCCAATTCCAGTAACATTTCCATGTTGGGGTTACCGTAATTCGTGGTCACCAAACCACAGTCATAGCACACCCCTGGGATACCAAAATCATTATCCCCTTGGGCCACGGCTATGGCAGCGACCCCCATTCCGTGCCCATTTTGAAAGTCTACTGCTCTCAGAACCCGCGTCTTTCCGGCAAAATCCTTTTGCAGAGGGTCTACCCGAGCGTCAGAGAGTCCGACAAGAACTTTTGGGTTTCCTGTAGTGCGTTGCCAGGCCTGAGTAACGCCTATGGCTTTGTAATAACTCAAATCCATGGTATCTATGATCCGACCCCCAGCATCCCGCAAAAAGTAAAAATCATTGGGCAAGACATGTTGCTTTGTCGGATTTTGCCCCAAAACCCCTTGACAAAGTAAAAAAAACAACAGGGCAATATAAGAGTGCCGCGACACGACGTTAAATAATAACATAATCGAATGTAATAAAAAGTCGTGTCAGTACATGACGAAAATCGTAAATTAGCCATGATTCCACCAAGATGCTTTCGATACTGATCCCAACTTTTAATGATGATATCACGCCGCTGGTTGAGCGACTATGTCGCGAAATTGAGGGCATAGAAACGCCCGTCGAAATCATTGTTGGGGATGACCATTCTACGCGTGCAGCAGCATATAGCAATTTACAGAATCTAAAATCTGTTGTGGTTTTTAGAAATACTGAAAATCTTGGACGCACCGCGACGCGTGATCTTTTGGCAAAAAAAGCAAGTTATGATACGCTCCTTTTTTTAGACGCTGATGTAATGCCCGCTCAGGGTAATTTCATTAAAAATTATTTGTCGGCGATAGGGAAAGCCCAAGTTGTCTTTGGCGGAGTGCAGTACAAGAAAGAAAAACCAGAACACGCCCTACTCCTGCGCTGGGTCTATGGAAAACAACGAGAGGCCAAAACAGCGCAAGAAAGACAGCGTAACCCCTTTTACATTATTTCTCAAAATTTAATGATTGACAAGAATGTATTTTTGGCCGTCAATGCCCCTGAAATTAAACGTTACGGCTGGGATAATGTGTTTTCTTTTCAATTGTATCAGCAGGGCGTTACGGTAAATCATATCGAGAATACTGTAGTTCACATGGGCCTAGAGTCCTGTGATAGCTACCTCAGCAAGGTCCAGCAAGCGATGTATACTTTAGTTTGGGCTGAGAAAAATGATAGGATCTCACAGGACTTTACCCTGATCCAAAAATTTTACAACACCCTCAAAGGTTTTGGACTTGCAGGCCTACTCAGGAGAAGTTTAACGCTATGCTTGCCTATTATGCGCTTGCAACTGGCGTCAAAATTCCCAAGTGTTCGTGTATTAGACCTTTATAAGTTTTATTACTTTTCGACATACAAATACCAAGCATAATGGCGCAATTCACTGTAGTGATCCCTTTATATAACAAGGCTGCCGAAATTCGGGCCACCTTGAACTCAGTTTTTGCGCAAACATTTTCTGATTTTAAGGTCATCGTTATTGACGACGGTTCTACCGATCATGGCGCCCAAATTGTCAAAGAATTTACAGATACCAGACTTCGATTGATTGGCCAAAAAAATCAGGGGGTCGGACCTGCCAGAAATACGGGCGTTAAGGAGGCCAAATCCCCCTTTATCGCCTTTCTCGATGCAGATGACTATTGGTATCCCGAGCATCTGGAAAACCTCAATGCCCTCATCCACCGTTTTCCGCAAGCCCAGTGGATGGCGACAGCCTATGAAAAAGCGTTTACCCCAAATCTTATTAAACCAGTAGACACGCCGCTACGCTCTTTTCCGCAAGGGTGGCAAGGTGCCGTCCCAGACTATTTTGCTATGGCCAAAAAGGACGCTCCTGCTTGGACCTCTGCCCTATGTTTTTCAAAAGATTTTTTTCAAAATCTAGGAGGTTTTGATCCAGCCATTACGATGGGGGCCGGAGAAGATACCGATTTATGGATTCGGGCGGCGTTAACCCAGCCCATGTATTGGATTAACTCTATTAGCGCGCGACATCTGCAGTTTAGCAGCAATCGGGTTTCCCATGCCCCCACCCTAAAACGCCATTTTATCGATTTAGATCAATACGAAAATCGGGCTCAAGACCATAAATCCCTAAAAATATACTTAGACTTAAATCGCTATTCCATTGGCCTGAAGTATCAAATGGCTGGGGATCAAAGACGAGCAGAAAGCTATTTTAACACCCTGGATCGCTCATCGCTTAACGCGCTACAGCGAATACTCATAGGACTTCCTGGAGGAGTTTTGCGTTTTGGACTTTCGGCCCAACGACTGCTCGCTGGTTTCGGATTAAGGCTATCGGCCTTTGGCCGTTAAAAAATCGGCGTATTCCCGAATGTAGTCTGCCTCTTCAAAGCGACCCGAGGACAGGACCAAACATACCGCCCCGGACGAAAAATCATCTAACGAGCGCCATATTCCTGTCGGGATCAATAAACCTTGATTGGGTTTGTTGAGCCCCACTCTTGTTTGATTTGTCCCATCATCCAAAAGCACTGAAAAACTTCCGCTTAACGCAATAAGACATTCGAGTTGTTCCTTGTGCGCATGCCCGCCACGCGCTGCATCAGACGGCACGTCATAAAGATAGTACACCCGCTCTATACGATACGGCAAAACATCGCCCTCGATAACCGACAGATTACCCCGAGGGTCGTGAATTTTTGGGATTTGAATAATTTTTAAGTCTTCAATCGTGGTCATAAGCTTGCTCAATCAATTCTTTCCATTGTTGGGATACTTTATCCGCACCGTAACACGCTACCGAGGACTGTGCCTTTGATTTAACCCCTTTATAAAACGACTCATCGAGACATAACGTATCTATGGCCTGACCAAAAATACGACTATTTCGCTCACGCACCAGTAGACCGTTGACCCCATCATGAATCAATTCATCGGGTCCTGATAAAATATCCAATGAAATAACCGGTGTTCCTAAGGACAAGGCTTCGAGTAAGGCCATTGGGAAACCCTCATAGTGACTCGTCAAACAAACACATCGCGCCCCTTTGATTAAACCTTGAGGGTTTGGATCAAACGAAAGAAATTCCACAGAAAGCTCTACCCTCAAATCTTTGGCTCGGTTTTGAAGGGCCAGGGCATCTGGTCCAGAACCTAAAATAATCAGTTTATAACCCTGCTTTTTGGCTGTGCTATGGGCAAAAGCCTCAAGCAATAGCCGAATATCTTTGACGGATTCATCAAGGCGACCAAACCAAAGAAGATATGGCGCCTTTATCGGGGATCCCGTTTTTGCCTGAGCCCGCCATTGATCCCCCTGAGCCAGCCATTGAGCGGACACAAAATTTGGAATATAGCTGCGGTGTTTTAGGCCGTATTTTCTCATCAAATCTTGGGTTATATATCGAGACACCCCAACATGCTCAGAATACTTTGCCGTCATTCTTCCAAACCTTTGAGGCCTATCGGTGAGATAAATCGGGGCATGGGCACTGTGACAAACATAAATCACACGTGTTTTTCCGTAAATGAGTTTTCGATAAACCCATTCTTTAAAGATACTGGTTCTCGAGCGGTGATCGACAATCACGTCCGGACGATGCACCTTGATATAGCGATACAATCGCCAAAGGCGCTGCCAGGATTGAGTCGCTCTCGGCGGGGCGTTATGGATGGGATTTTTTCCGCCCAAATGCAATAATTCACCGCTGTAGACGTAATCTATTGGATCGCGAAGAATGGCCACCGTGACCCGGTAGCCCAGGGCGGCAAACATCTCGCTATGTGCGGCGACAACACGTTGTGCACCACCAGTACCGAGCGAGATGGCGACCAGGCAAACATGAATATTTTTAACTTCGCTCAAATAGGCTAACTTAGTGGTCTCTCACAAAGATATGAAGATACTTTTAGTAGGCGAATACAGTAGGTTGCACAATTCCCTCAAAGAAGGTCTAATGGCATTGGGCCATCAAGTTATTTTGATGGGAGATGGCGATTATTTTAAAAATTATCCCGTTGACATTAAACTCAATCGCCCATTTCAAAAAGGACTTCCCAAGCGACTCAAAAACTTAATCTTTCGCTTGAGCGGTTTTGATGTTTCTTCTTGGCTCATGCTGCGCTCTGCGATGCGCCATAAAAAAGCGCTACAAGGCCATGATATCGTTCAACTCATCAATGAGAGCCCCCTGGGTATTATGCCCAAACACGAGCTAAAACTGGTCCAATGGCTCGCCGCGCACAACGACAAATTGTTTGTAATGGCCTGCGGAACCGATTATATCAGTGTGAAATTTGCCATGGACCAAAACTTTCGCTATTCTATCCTAGAACCTCTTTTTCAAGGGAAAGTCAGCCAAAAACAATACGCGGCAATTCTGAAATACCTCAGCCCGGGGCATTTAGCCCTGCACAAGTCGGTTTCCGAGTTGTGTCATGGTTATATCGCAAGCGATTTGGATTACGCCCTGCCCTACCGCGGATTAAGCAAGTATTTGGGCCTTATTCCCAATCCGATCAATATGGAGCACATAAAATTTATCCCTCAAAAAAAGGATAAAAAGCCCCTTATATTTCACGGGGTGAATACAAAAAATTATTACAAAAAGGGCAGCGATTATTTTGATCAAGCCCTAGAAATTGTAACCAAAGAACGACCCAATTCCTGTGAAATCATGCGCACCCAAGACTTGCCCTACCATGAGTATAGGGCAAAGCTCACCCGCAGCGATATCGTACTGGATCAAGTCTTAGGGTATGATCAGGGTTATAATGCGCTCGAGGCAATGGCTCAAGGAAAAGTACTGCTGACCTGCGCCGAAAAAGAGTGGCGCGAACATTATCATATTCCCGAGCATTGTGTGGCTTTAAATGCGCTTCCTGACGCGCAAAAAATCGCCAACCTGATCATAGAACTCATAGATCATCCGGCTCAAAGAGTTGTCTTAGGGGAACAAGCGCGACAGTTTATCGAAGAACATCACGACTATAAAAAGGTCAGCCAAAAGTACCTCGATCTATGGTCAACAGGGCGCGGGTCTGCATCCTCCCCTAGATCTTAAAATAGCTTAAGATATTTGTCGAGCATCGCCTGTTCCCCGGTCCAATCGCGGTCAATATCTTCACGCAATAACTTTACAGGAATTCCACCAACCAAAATGTTTTCTCCAAAGGGGGTAATGTCTTTGGTGCAAAGGCTGTTCGAGGCAACAGTGCAGTGATTCGGGGTTTTGGCCCCTTGAAGAAAAGTAACCCGGTTACTCACAAAATTATAAGACCCAATACTGATCGGACCCCGCATAGGCATCGGGGTGTTGGTACTGACCGTGCGCATAGCGTGAAAGTTCGTGTCGATCACCTGGGCTTCAGATCCTAAGCGGGCGTAGTCCCCAAAATTAATGGCTTGATGACAAATGACTTTACTGTTGGAAGCAACACTGGCCATATGCCCCATAGTTAATATTCCTTCAGGCCCTAAATGCAGCAGATAATCTAAACCAAATTGCACATACCCCTTAAAAATGAGCTGACCCTCGATATGTATCTGAGCAATACCCCGGGCACGTGTCACCAATTCATAAGGTTGTCCAAATCCAACCATCCCCATATGAATTTCATCCGGCAAAGTAATGCGCCCTTTTAGTTTTCCAAAATGCACCCTTCCGTAAAACAAAATAGGGAGTTTACGCGCCGTTGAAAATGAAAAGTACTTAAAGTTGAAGTACAACGACTTGCACCAGTTGATTTTTCGGTACAACCGACAGCGCTGTTTTAACTTGCGGTACAAGGGTCTAATGCTCATCGGAATCTTGGTCTTTTTTACGGCGTAGTATTGGAACTAAATCAATCCGTTGATTTAATCGATACAACGAAAATAGGCAAGTTATCGCAATTAGAATAGCCGTTAAGGCAATTTGGAGCACGGATCCTGAGAAGCTACTGAGCAGAAAAACCAAAACACAAAGGATTAAACCCAAGAAAAACACGGCGTAAAGGGTCCGAGGAAGCGTCAACGCATAACGCCAGCGTACAATCAAAATGAGACTCAAAAAATGAATGATGTAGTATCCAAAAAAACTCAGGCCCAAACCTAAAAGCCCCCAATAATAATAACCCAAAGCATTTAAGGTAAATAAGATGAGGTTGAAACTCAAGGTTGTCCTTAAAAACAAACTTGAATCGCCCCGCGCAATGATTACATAGCCCAAAGAAAAGGATACGGCTTTAAACAGCATTCCTAAGATCCCCCAACGAACAAGAGGCACGACCGCTTCAAATTCAGGCGTATAGAGCAAGGTGATGATCCAAGGGGCTAAGGCCAAAAAAATCACGATAATCGGAAGCATAAGGAGCGTCGCCATTTCGGCTTGATTCCCGACAATCATCTTGGTTTTATCCAAGTCCTCCCCCACAGAGGACAAACGAGGAAAATAATCAGTTCCCATGGCGGTAAATATAAGCCCGACATAAGTGTTTAGAATT
>DDCS01000162.1 GCA_002335345.1 Flavobacteriaceae bacterium UBA2000
GTGCTCTTTCATTTCATGAAAATTATCTAAAGCCAGATCGGCAATGGCGTCAGCATCTTTTTTGCGTTTTTTAGCAAATTGTTCAAAGAGTTCGCTCCAAGGACACACTCCATAATCCATGAGCTGGTCTAAGACCAAAACATCTTCAAACGAGGCATTCATCCCCTGTCCGTAAAAAGGGACGATGGCATGGGCGGCATCTCCCATAATCAGGGCGTTCCCTTGAGCATTCCATGGACCGCATTTAACAGTCCCCAGGGGACCGGTCGGGTTTTCTTGATATTGCTGAATGATATCCGGTATCAGTTCAATGAGCTCAGGATATTTTTCTTCGAAATAGGCGCGAATTTGACCCTCACTTTTTATGTGATCAAAGCCGTGAGGGCTTCGGGTATGACTCATAAATAACGTCACGGTAAAACTTCTGTCCAAATTGGGTAAGGCAATGATCATGTCTTCTCCACGGGGCCATATATGTAGGGCGTCTGCGCGAAGTTTATAGTCGCCCTCTGAATTTGGGGCAATGGACAATTCTTTATATCCATGACTGAGCCAATCCAACGAAAAGTCGAAATGCTCCTTTTGCTGGGCTTGCAGTGCTTTGCGCACTATGGAACCTGCTCCATCACAACCAAAAATAACCGCTGCGTGAATTTCAAAAGGTTCTTTTTGATCGCTTTGAGTCTGGGAAGAATGTTGTTCAAATTTAGCCAGTCCGCGGGATAAATCTAGTTCAATACAAGGGGCCTCAAAATGCAAGCCTACATTGTTCATAGGCTCAAGGGCATCGAGCAGTAAGGCGTTGAGTCCCGGTCTTGAAATTGAATTTATTGCGGTATCGGGATTACCACTGTAAGGGCTAAAAAATGAATCACGCCCTTGTTGATGAATCATTCGACCACGCATGGGGATACTTATGGCCAAAGCCTTTTCATCCATGCCGGCCATTTTTAAAGCCGCCAAACCTCGGTCACTCAAGGCTAAATTTATGGACCGTCCCGCATCGAGACGCGCGCGTCTGAGGTCAGGGCGTTTCTCCACTAGTGTCACCTGATATCCTCTTTGAGCCAGTCTCAAGGCCAACAGGCTGCCGCATAAACCAGCGCCTATAATTAATATTTTATCGTGTTTGTTCACAGACATTGGTTTAAGCGTTGAACAAAATCATGGACATCTCGATAGCTGTTATAAAGCGGGGCGGGAGCCACCCGAATGACATCGGGTTCGCGCCAATCGCTAACCACACCAAGATGGGTTAATGCATCGTGAAGGCCACGATCACTGTCTCTGAGTTGTAAGGAAAGTTGTGCCCCACGGTGTTCAGGTTCAAGCGGGGTCATAATCCTAATTTTATCACTGTTTAAAGCAGCCAGGAGCTCTGCCAGATAGGCGGTAAGCTGTATGGACTTTTCTCTAATTTTATGGATTCCTGCACGGTCAAAAATATCCAAAGAAGCACGAATTGCCGCCATTGATAAAATAGGAGGATTGCTCAGTTGCCAGCCCTCAGCGCCTGCAATAGGATCAAAACTATCGCGCATTTTAAAACGAGTTTCTTTATTGTGGCCCCACCATCCCGTAAATCGGGGAAGATCATAAGACGCACTATGGCGCTCATGGACAAAAACACCGCCCAAACTGCCTGGTCCGCTGTTGAGGTATTTGTAAGTGCACCAAACGGCAAAGTCCACGTCATTGTCATGGAGGTCGCAAATAATATTACCCGCACCATGGGCTAAATTAAACCCGACTTTGGCCTCGTAGCTATGGCCAAGTTGTGTGATTTCTTTTATGGGATAAACCTGGCCGGAATAGTAGTTTGAATTACCCAACATAATAAGGGCCACACTATCGTCGTGCTCGGATAATAAGGCTTCGAGTCCGGACATCTCACAGAGTCCTGTTTCTGGATTAGGCTCCCACAGCAATAAACTGTGCTCAGGGTCGTATCCATGAAATTTTATTTGACTTTCCACCGCATAGCGATCGCTGGGAAAAGCATCCGCTTCAATGATAATTTTATGTCGTTGCCTAGATGGTTGATAAAACGAAACCATCATAAGGTGCAGATTTACTGTTAGGGTGTTCATAACGACAACCTCATGGTCCTTTCCGCCGACAACTTGTGCCATTTGATGGGTCAGGAGTTCGTGATAGGGCAACCACGCATTGTTCCCTTTAGTGTGTCCATCCACACCCCATTGAGCCCAATGGTCCAACTCTTGGTTAATGTAATCTTTGGTTTGCTTGGGCTGCAGGCCTAAAGAATTTCCACAGAGGTATATTAATTTATTTCCTGTAGCGTCTTTTGGTATTTCAAATTCATGACCAAAAGAAGATAATGGGTCTTTTTTATCGAGGGATTCTGCCCGTTGTACGGTTTGGTCGTTCATTAGTCAATTAAGGTAGAAACTATATTCTCTAAAATTAAGGAATATGCGCTAGTCCTCCTATAAATTACTATTTTTAAGTCGAGAAAAATTAACCTTAAAGCCTTTTGTGCTTTTACAAAATAAAATGCTATGTCTACAGAACACGTAACTCAAGTAAATTTAATTGAAAATGGCCCCGTGGTGGTGGTCGGAACTATTGATTTAAATCATCCCGATGGCACTGTCGAGCGCCGCGAACGCCGAAGCTCTTTCTGCAGATGTGGGAAAAGTGCGAGCCTCCCTCTTTGTGACGGAAGTCATAAAAATTAATTCGAAAATTACTCCGACTTTTTGAAAAGTTCTGGAAGTGTTCTCATGACCCGTTTCAATCGTGGTATAGAAGTATTGACGATATACGGGTGATACGGGTGATTTGCTTCGTAATCCTGATGGTAATCTTCTGCAGGCCAAAACTTGTCAAAAGCTTGGACCTCAGCAGCAACTTTACCTGGGCCGAGTTGTTTTTCTAAAGCCTTAATTTGTTGGTCAATGAGCTCAGCTTGTTCTTGATTTTGATAGAAAAGGATGCTGCGGTATTGTGAACCATGATCCGGTCCTTGTCCGTTGAACTGGCTGATATTTTGTGACGCAAAATACACCTGAAGCAGGGTTGCAAAATCGATTTGATTGGGATCGTAATAGACGACGACCGCTTCGGCCTGTCCGGTGAGACCCGTATTGCTCGCGCCATAAGTAGGGTATGGGGTATGACCCCCAGCATAGCCAGAGACGACTTCAACGACTCCTGTAAGCCTTTCATAGATCGCTTCGACGCACCAAAAACATCCACTCGCAAAATAGGCCTTACTGAGTGCGGTTTGTTCCATTTCTTCAAGACGTTTAATGCTTTGCGCAAAGTCCTCGGCCTTATAGCCGGTGTTTATGGTCATTTTGTCCTGGCAACTGGCCAAAGAAGGAATCAAAAAAATCAAGGTAAAAATCTGAGACAATAGTCTTTGAATCGTCATAGTCATATTTATAAAAAAGTAAAGGTCAAAAAAAAACGCCTTCTAAGAAGGCGTTTTGAGATTATTTTAACTTGGCGAACAAGGCCTCCATTTTCTCGCGTTCTTCATCAGCAAGATGGTGATCGACCAAAATTCGGCCACTGTGCTCATCAGTAATAATTTTCTTTCTGCCCGCAATTTCCATTTGAACCTGTGGTGGAATTGTAAAGAAAGACCCTCCAGAAGCGCCACGTTCTATAGCGACAACAGCCAGACCATTTTTCACGTTTCCACGAATGCGTTTGTAAGCATTGTAAAGACGCTCTTCAATCTCTTTTGCGAATTTTTCAGACTCTTTCAAAAGGGCCTGTTCTTCTTTTTCGGTCTCGGCCAATATTTCATCAAGTTCTCCTTGCTTGTGGCTGAGGTGTTCTTGTCTTTTGGTTAAACGTTCTTGAGTTTCCTCAATGACGATATTTTTTTGCTCAATTTGGGCTTGATGCTCGCGAATTTGCTTTTCGGCCAATTGGATTTCGAGTTCTTGAAATTCAATTTCCTTGCTCAAGCTGTTGTACTCACGATTGTTGCGCACTTTATCCTGCTGGCCCGTATATTTTTTGATTAAGGCTTTTGCCTCCTCGATAAGGTTTTTGCGCTCTTTGATACCGTCCTCGATCATATCGAGATCCGCTTTAAGTTTTTCCAAGCGCGTATTTAAACCAGCCACTTCATCGGCGAGGTCCTCTACCTCAAGGGGTAACTCTCCACGTACATTGCGAATTTCATCAACTCTTGAATCGATGAGTTGAAGATCGAATAATGCGCGTAACTTTTCTTCTACCGTGGTTTCAGTTTTCTTTGCCATACAGTTTAGTAGTAACTTATAGGATTGGTCTTAACGTTTGATTTTAACACCTTGACTCTGGGCAAGGAGGGTGCAAAATTAGTAATTTTTTTGCTAAGGTACTCAACAATTAGGTCTTTTGTGAATTGTTCGCTCTCATAATGGCCAATGTCCAAAAGGGCAAAGTTCTCCTGACCTTTGAAATAATCGTGATATTTTAAATCCGAAGTGATATAGACTTGAGCGCCAAGAGCTTTGGCCTTGTCAATAGCAAAACTGCCACTGCCCCCGAGAACAGCAACAGAATTAATTTCCTTCAAATTGTTTTGGCTGTATTTAATACACCCAGTGTGGAAACCAGATTTTACATTTTCAAGTAAGGTTTCAAAGGATAATCCTTGGGATAATGTACCGATTAATCCCATGCCGATTTCCGGGCAGGCTTGGTCAAGCGGTATGAGATCATAGGCCACTTCTTCATAGGGATGTGCTTTTTTTAATGCTGCGATTAAATCATTTTTTTGATGGCGTAAAAAGCTCACCTGTATTTGGGTTTCTTGTTCAGAATGCTGAATTCCAATTTGGCCCAAGGTCGGATTTGCCCCAGCCAAAGGTTTAAACGTTCCCGTGCCACTTAGGTTAAAGCTACACTCTTGATAATTCCCTAAGGCCCCGGCGCCCGCTGAAAAAAGGGCCTGACGAATGGTTTCGGCATCTTGATTAGGCGCATAAGTAATTAGCTTATACATGAGGTGCTCTTTCGGCATGAGGACTCTTGTATTTTCAAGGCCAAGGACCTTTGCCATGGTCGCAGAAACCCCATGAGGCACGTTGTCCAGTGCCGTGTGAATGGCAATTATAGCAATGTCGTTTTTTATGGCTTTAAGCACGGCCTTATTGACGTAATCTTTGGGAACAAGAGATTTTAGGCCTGAGAATATGATCGGGTGAAAGCTTACAATAAGGTTGCAATCTTCTTTAATCGCTTCATCCACAACGACTTCTAATGTATCTAAACTTACAAGGATGCCACGAAGCGGACTTTTTGGATCACCGACCAGTAGTCCAGTATTGTCAAAGTCCTCGCTGTAGGTCAGCGGGGCCCATTGATCTAATAAATTCAGTACGTCAACTACCTGCATGAGTGAAATTTTACGGTAAAGATAAAAAAGTATACTTTCGTTATGTTGTCGCGATCGAAATTACACCATAACCCTATGTGAATGAATATTATTGCAGCTCCTTTTTCCTTGCTTTATGGCAGTGTCCTTGCCCTGCGCAATTGGGCTTTTGATCGCGGAATTCTCCCGGAGCATGAGTTTGAGATCCCCATTATCTCTGTAGGTAATCTCAGTGTGGGCGGCACAGGAAAATCACCGATGATTGAATATTTAATCACCTTATTATCGCATGAATATAAGGTAGGGGTGGTCAGTCGCGGTTACGGACGCAAAACCAAAGGTTATTTGGAAGTAAATCCCCAGCATACGGCCGTTGAGGTGGGGGATGAGCCCCTGCAATTTAAACGCAAATTCCCGGACATTAGGGTAGCGGTTTGTGCTAATCGTGTGGCCGCGATAAAAACTTTGACCGCCCATTGTGAAATTATTCTCCTAGACGACGCGTATCAGCATCGCTATGTGCGTCCGGCAATCAACATTTTGTTAACCCAATACCATAAGCCTTATCACAAGGATAAAGTATTGCCTTGGGGACGACTTCGCGAATGGATTAAGGGGGCCCGTAGGGCGGATATTGTCGTAGTCACCAAATGTCCCGAGCGTTTAGCCTATGCGCACGGTCAATCCCTTCAAATTGATTTAAAACTCGGCGAGGATCAAAGTTTTTATGCGACCTCAATTGATTACGGTGGCTACTGTATTGGACCTCACCAGGAAATCGAGATTAAGGACTTCGCCAAATTGTCTTTTGTTTTGGTAACAGGAATTGCACGCCCCGAGCCCATGGTGGAAAAATTAAAGAATTTGGGCGCACGTTTTGAACATTTTTCCTATTCGGACCACCACAATTTTAGTGAGGCAGAAATTATAAAATTGCGGCAACAAGATTTGATACTCACCACGGAGAAAGACTTTCAAAGGTTAGGGGATCGACTGGAAAAACGAGCGATTTATTACTGGCCGATTAGAACAAAATTTCTTTTCGATCGTCAGCAGGCCTTTGATCTAGAAATATTAAGAAGGGTTGCCCATCATCGCTCACGCCAGAGCTAAGTTGTCTTCAGCAGAACCCAGGTCTAGGCAGAGGTATCTTGAGTTAACGTTCGGTGAATTTTTTCGAAAAATTCTTCCGTCTTGAAAGGCTTCGGTATGATTTCACTGAAACCTGCTCTAAAAAATTCATCAATATTTTCTTCTATAGTTACCGCAGTTAATGCGATAATCGGAAGATCAGGCTTAAATTTTCGTATTTCTTGGGTCGCTTCGATACCGCTAATTCCGGGCATATGAATATCCATTAGTACAACATCAAAGTCATTGGTTTCGACCATTTTTATGGCATCCATACCATTGTCGGCCACCTGACAGATGATATTGCGCTTTTCGAGGATTTTACGCGTAATCATCTGGTTGATCTTGTTGTCTTCAACCACTAAAATATGACGATTTTCTAGGCTGCTGTATTCGCTTTCGTTTAATTGCTTGGCATTATCCTCTTCGGTAGCGCCTTGGGCTGAAATATCTAAAACTAAATCAAACCAAAACTTTGATCCCTTACCTAATTGACTTTCAAGCTGTATGCGACTGCCCATGAGTTCCAAAAGGCTCTTGACAATTGAAAGTCCAAGTCCCGTTCCGCCAAATTTTCGATTGATTTGTAAAGACGCTTGAGAAAAAGACTCGAAAATACTCTTTTGCTTCTTTTTCGAAATCCCTACCCCATTATCTTCGATTTCAAAATGAAGGGTAATCTTATTGTTTTTATCGCCGAGCTTTTTAACACGAACAATAACATCACCATTTTGGGTGAACTTTAATGAATTTCCAATTAAGTTGATCAGAATTTGAGAGAGCTTTACAGAATCTCCCTCCAGTTTGTCTGGGATCTCGTCGTCATACTCCAAACGTAAATTGTTTTTACGATCGACCGCGGATTTATTTAACGCAATAAGAACATCATTCAAGCGCCTTTTAAGATTGAACGTTGTTTTTTCAATTTCAACTTTATTGGCCTCCAGCTTGTTGAGGTCTAAAATATTATTGATTAAATTCAACAAGTATTCTCCAGAGAACTGAAGCGAGCGAAGATGCTCTTTTTGTTCAGGTTTTGGATTTTCTTCGAGTAACAAATGCGTCAATCCGGTCACGGCATACATTGGGGTCCGCAGTTCGTGAGTGATGGTCGATAAAAATTCTGCCTTGACCATCGAAGCCTTTTCAGCCCGTTCTTTGGCCACTTGGAGCTCGTTATTCTTGTCTTGAAGCAGAATATTGGCTTTGGCGCGAAGATTATTATTCTTATATAGCGACAACGTCAACAGGGATAAAATCACGATAAGGGCAATACTGAGCCCCGTGGTAATTTTGCTAAAACTAATCGAGCGTTGTTGACGATCTAAATCACTTTTTTGCTGATCGATTATTTCATTCAAACTCGCTAAATCGCCATTGTCAGAACTTGTTTTTAGAATGGTATTCAAATAATACTGATGTAATGAATCATTCTTTTGTTCAAAACGCATGAGAAATTCCTCTGCGTCATTAAACTTGTTTTCTCTTAGAGCGATATAGGATTCAAGTCTCAAGGCTTCGATTTCAATACTTTCGAGCTCAGTTTCTTGGCCAATGCTTTTGGCTTGTGCTAGGGCCAGACGTGCCTTATTCAATGCATTGGGCAATTGGTCCGGATCAATTTTGATATAGGCCTCGGCCAAGAGTAGTGCGCACCGGGCTAAATCTTTTATTTTTTGTTGGTTGTTTAATGAAATTTTAGCCGCCTCCAAATAATTGATCGCCTCACCGAATACTTTTTGCTTTATAGACAGTGCCCCGTAACCCAAAAGAACGAGGGCTCGTGCGTCTGAAATACCATTATTAGAATAATACTGATCTGCCAAGTGGAGAAAAATCTCGGCCTCTTCCCATTTCCCATTTTCAGTATAGATAAATCCGAGCAATGTTTGTGCTTGTGCAACAAGATCAGGAGCGCTTTTGTTGCGCAGTAATTCAATGGCATTGTGCACTTGAAGGGCCGCGTGATCGAAATTGTAAATTTTATAATGTAATCGTGCGAGGCTCAGTAAAATTGAGGCCCGCGCTACATCATCTTGGGCTTGAGCGGCTCCTTGAACCGCTTGATTTAAGGTCAGTAAGGCTTCGTGATAATTATTCTGATCTAAAAATAATACTCCTTGTTCGTGCAGTTGACTATAGGGGTCCATTGCTTGCTCGTTACTCTGAGGCGAGGAGTGCACGATGAGCGTGATGAGCAGGAAGAACATCAAAATGATGGACCGCAGTATAAACGAGGTGTATCGCATTCTATGAATCTACTTCGTGAATAAATATAATTAATTTGAGATGAATTAAATTGGCTTTTGCATTATTCTAGACCAATGACATCATGGGTGGTCAGAATAAATCCACAAAAAGGCCTGAGCTCGAAATGCGCTATGGTCTGGTTTTAGCCTTTGATTATAGGCTTAAAGTATGTGTTTTTGAGCCTTGTAAGAAGACCGCACGAGCGCACCACTTTCCACATGACGGAATCCCATCGCTAAACCAATTGTTTCGTACTTTTTGAACTGATCTGGGGTGATGAATTCTTTTACAGGAAGGTGTTTTTTGGAGGGTTGTAGATATTGTCCCAAGGTCACGACATCAACTTTGGCCTGACGCAAATCGGTCATTGTTTGTATGACTTCTTCTTCACGCTCTCCGAGGCCTAACATGATTCCACTTTTGGTTCGATTAATCCCTTGATCTTTCAAATAAGCCAAAACACCAAGGCTACGATCATATTGCGCTTGGATTCTTACTTCGCGAGTCAGTCTTCTTACCGTTTCCATATTGTGCGAAACCACTTCTGGGGCCACTTTAATAATGCGGTCAAGGGGTTTTGTTTCGCCTTGAAAATCTGGAATCAAGGTCTCCAAAGTCGTCTCGGGATTCATCCGGCGGATGGCTTTGATTGTCTCGGCCCACATGATCGAACCCATATCCTTTAAATCATCGCGATCCACAGAGGTGATCACCGCGTGCTTAATGTTCATGAGTTTGATGGATCGCGCTACTTTTTCAGGTTCATCCCAATCAACATCTTGTGGCCGTCCAGTTTTTACCCCGCAAAATCCGCACGAGCGCGTACAGATGTTCCCCAAAATCATGAAGGTCGCCGTACCTTCAGTCCAGCATTCTCCCATATTTGGGCAACTCCCCGATGTACAGATGGTGTGCAGGTTGTATTGATCAACCAAGCCCCGTAATTCGGTATATTTTTTACCCGTTGGTAATTTAACCCGAAGCCATTTAGGTTTGGGTGCCGGTTTGGTTAATAGGGTCTCAATCTCGCTCATAATTCAGGTCCAATTAATGACTCGAGCAAAGATAAAACATTCTGACTTTAGCAAGGGGAGATTTTGCCTTTTAAAAGCCTTAAAGTGTGGTTAAATACCAAAGACTAAATCCAATGAGTAAGGCTATGGCTAAAAGGCTAAAGATTTTAACCCACAACCCCGGATGGTGTTCTTTAGGTAAACTAGGTCCCGTAACCACGCGATAAATAATTAGGGCATAAAAAGGTGCGGAGATAAATGACAAGACCGTCCCAACGGTAATTAAGGTGCCCATTTGATCCGTAAGCCCCAAATAAATCAGGACACTCCCGATGACTAAAATGACTAACCAAGCAAGATAGTTTATTTGATATCCTGGAGCAAAAAGCAAGCTCGAGGTCTTGGCCATGACCCGTGGGGAACCATCCAAAGTGCTCAAGGAGGTGCTAAACATGGTCGTGAACGCGGCAACACCGATAAACGCTTTGGACCATTGGCCTAGGCTGTCGGTGTACATATTAATGAGTTGATTGGCAAAGATGGCGCCACTGTTTGAAAATTCTTGACCTTGACCGTACATGACTAATCCGCCCAATAAAATAAAACTCAATCCGATAATGATTGTCGTGGCGTAACCCATATTAAAGTCCCATCTGACTTGACGCTCCCCAAGCTCAGGATTGAGTTGTTTCTTTTCAACCGCCCATAGGGATTGCCAAATAGCGAGGTCTAAAGGCGCTGGCATCCACCCCATAAAGGCAATTAAGAAGGAAATACCCACAGTTGAGTTTGGAATGACTTGATGCCAACTTGGACGGGACGCGGTGTTAAACCAAGCAAAAATTAATGCCAGGACCGTCGTCAGGGTTAAGGCCAAAACGACATATTTCATCACTTGATCCAAGACGGAAAATCGCCCGCGAATAAGGATTAAAAAACAGGCCAATAGAATTAAACCCGCCCAAACGACAGGTGTACCTATTCCGGTTAAAGAAGTCGCAATACCCGCTGTTACTATGGTAACGGCTGTTTGAAAGGTAAACATGGTGCATAGGGTAAGTATGAAATAAACCATCAGTACCCAACGCCCCATTTTATTGAAGGCCGTGAGTAAATCTTGACCGGTGCGGCTTGTGTAATGGACCCCAAAAGCGAAAAACGGATATTTTATAAGGTTGATCAGCAGTAACGCCCAAATAAGGCCAAAACCAAAATCAGCGCCCGCTCGAGTGGATTGAACCAAATGAGAGACACCGATGGCTGCGCCAGCAAACATGATACCGGGCCCTAATTTTTTAAACCAACCCATCATAATTCACGATTTTGCTCGATAAGTTCTGCCATGAGCTTTTTAGCCCTCAGCAGCCGTACTTTTATGTTTGTTAATGGTTCTCCGAGTTGTTCCGCGATATCGCGATAGGACATTTCTTGGAAATAACGCAATTGTAAAACCTCACGATACATGGGTTTTAGCATTTTCAAAAGGGTTTGGAGCTGAATTAAATTCTGCTCTTGAATCAAGGCATCCTCAGTGGTGAGGCTATCGTCTGGAACCTCATTTCCGTGGTCTTCCTGGTCCTCAAGTGGGGCAACGACAATTGAGTTGCGTTGCTTGCGGTATTGATCGATTTGAATGTTTTTGGAAATAGTGATCACCCAAGAACTAAAATTATAGTTGGTATCGAAGTGTTCGATTTTGTCAAATGCTTTGGCAAAAGCCTCTATGGTAATGTCCTCAGCGTCTGATTCGTTATGGACGCGTTTGAGCTGAAAACCAAAAACCATATTCCAGCAATGATCCAGCAATTGTCTATAGGCCTTTTGATCTCCAGACTTTGCTTTGGCGATAATATGGAGAATATCCTCTGGGCTTAGTTCCAATGGTCAGGTTTTGAAAAGCGGTTCCGAACAAATATAATTAATTGCATACAAATTAATACGGGCTCAAGTATCGGAATCCAGAGATATAAATCGTCCGCGTGAAATTTTTGAAAGACTGGCCTCATCTGCCAGATCAGGTAAAGCGAGCGCACGGCAATGAGTGCCATGATGGCCCCACAAACAGAAATTTCCAAAGGTAGGCCCAGTCCAAGAACAAGCAAGGATAAATAAAAAAGCAGGATACTTCCGGAATAAAGGCTTAACACGATTTTAGTCGGGGTTCTATAAAAATGTGCAGCACTTTGATGGCGTCTTTTTTGATTAAAAAGACCCCGCCATGTGGTTTTAGGTCGTGACCAAGTATAGGCTTTTGAGTCAAGGACCACTGCTGTGTTATTTTTATTTGCCCCATGATTAACCAACAAATCGTCATCTCCCGAAGCAATATGCTCATGAGATTTAAATCCGCCCTGAGCGTAAAAAAAATCTTTGCGATAAGCCAAATTTCTACCGACACCCATATAAGGATGGCCGGCCAAAGCCTGGCCTAAAAACAAGCCCGCCGTTAAGGTCGTTTCAAATCGAATCACGGAATTTAAAACCCCGGACGTTTTTATATATCCTCCGTAACCTAAGACAACCGATTTATTCGCCCTAAGGGGTGAGGTCATAAGGTCAATCCAATCGGCAGAGGCGGGGAGGCAATCGGCATCGGTTAAAAGTAAAAGGTCATGAGCGGCTTGACTGATGCCAAAACTCAAGGCGGCCTTTTTTCCGGGCGTTTTAAATTTTTCTTTAAGTGTAAAAGTGCGTACTCTAGGGTCTCTTTTTGCCCACTGTTCAACCACTTGCTGGGTCTGGTCGCTCGAATGATCGTTTACCAAAATGAGTTCGAAATTTGAATGCCTTTGATTGAGAATTTCGGGAATTAATTTATTGAGATTCTCGGCTTCGTTTTTGGCACAAACAATTACAGAGACCCCGGGTAAATGTTCCTGGGAGGGGCATCTTAGGTAATTTTTCGCCCCCGTTCTGCGTATTCGCGAAATGAAAAATGCTTGAATTAAGGAAGCTGCTGCGGCGCACAACAGTAAGCTCCAAGACCAGATCATTAGGCCTGCTCCGTACCTTTACATTCTGAGAATTGATCCGGTGTTTTGCCACAAAAGCTACATGAATCACCGTCTTTATTTAAAAATGGGCTTTGAGAAGCACAGGTTCCTGCAAATTTCCCGTCTTTTTTACCCCATATTTTTATGGCGATACCGGCAAATGCAAAAATTAAAAGTCCAATGGTAAGCAGTACTAATTTCATATGACAAAATTACAACAATGACTGCAAAATAGAATAGATTTTTTTGTTTTCTCGCGAGAACTTCCGGCGCGAAAGAGGCCTTAAATAATATTTACTTCGGGTGTTAAAGCGATGCCAAAGTCCTTTAAAACCTTTTGTTGAATACTTTGCGCTAATTCTTTTATTTCCAATCCTGTAGCCTTCCCGTAATTCACTAAGACAAGGGCCTGGTTTTTGTGCACTCCGGCATCCCCTTGACGAAACCCTTTAAACCCAGCACGCTGAATGAGCCAGCCTGCCGGTATTT
>DDCS01000182.1 GCA_002335345.1 Flavobacteriaceae bacterium UBA2000
TTTTATCATGATTGAAGACTGGCCTCAAGACATCGGAGGAAAACCGAGTTTCAGTTATTTAGAAAACATGCCGGCTTTTGTTCCGATTATGTTTGAGATGACTGTGTTTTTTGCAGCCCACCTTATGGTGATCACTTTTTATATGCGCAGTAAGCTGTGGCCATTCAAAAAAGCTGAAAATCCAGATCCGCGAACAACAGATGACCATTTTTTGATGGCGATTGATGCGGGTCACGGTGATGTAGATACCATGATGAAAGTTTTGGAGTCGACAGGTGCTGTAGAATTAAATATAGTTGAACAAGAGCAAGCCCACTAATATGAAGAATACGATTAATTTCACGATAATGACCCTGGCGGCGTTGATCATGACCTCGTGTTTTGACTCAGCGAAGCCAAATTATCAATACATGCCGAATATGTATCGTCCTGTAGGTTATGAGACTTATGGTGCTTATGACGTATTCCCTTCAGGCCAAGAGGCGATGTTACCCGTTGATGGGACCATACCAAGAGGTTGGGAGCCTTACGATTATCCCAATACCACCGAAGGTTTAAATCAGGCAAAGGCGACCCTTAAGAATCCTTTGGCAGTAAGCCAGGAGAGCTTAGACAAGGGAAAAGCCATGTATGATATCTACTGCGCGGTTTGTCATGGAGAAAAGGGTGATGGACAAGGAATTTTAGTGAAACGTAAAAAAATCTTGGGAATTCCGAGTTATGCAGATCCAGGGCGTCTGATTACTGAGGGTGGTGTTTACCACGTTCAAATGTATGGACTAAACTCAATGGGGTCTTATGCCTCACAAACGAACCAAGAAGAGCGTTGGGCCATAACCCAACACGTTATGAATTTAAAGGCAACTCTTGAGGGAACTCCGTTACTCCAGCCTGAAACTGAAGAAAAACAATAGGACAAAGAGAATCGCAATAGATATGTATACGCTACCCAATAAATTAAAAGTTTTTGCACTGGTTTTTATGGTTTTAGGAGCCATAGGAATTGTTGCTGGTTTTTTGTCTGCACCAAAGACCACAGAAGAGGTTGCTGCAATGATGGCTGAGGCCCATCATGGCGAAGGGCACGCTGCCCAAACCCATGACATGGATGGTCATGCAACAGGCCACAATGCCCAAGAACATGGATCTGAGATGCATGCTTCAGCAGAGCATGATCAAGAAGCAACAGGTCATGAGGCGGCAGGTCATGAAGCGTCCCACGCCGAGCAAGACCCACATCAAGAGCACCTAGAGCACGTCATGCATCAAATGCAAAATCGTCCTTGGTCAGCGCTTTATATTGCATCGTTTTTCTTTTTCATGATCGCTTTGGGTGCATTGGCCTTTTATGCGATACAATATGCCGCACAGGCGGGTTGGTCTCCTATTCTTTTTCGTGTCATGGAAGGCGTTACCGGTTATTTACCTGTCGCTTCAATTGGTATTTTAGTGTTGCTCATGGCTTCGGCCTTTGGCTTAAACCATATCTTCCATTGGATGGATCCAGAACTCGTTAATCCCGAGAGCGCCCATTACGACAAAATTATTGCTGGGAAGAGCGGTTATTTAAATGTTCCTTTTTTCCTAGTTCGCGCTATCGTCTTCTTACTAGGATGGAATGCTTACCGTTGGGTATCTCGTAAAAACTCTATAGCTGATGATAATGCTGAAGATCAAAGTTTTTTCAAGAAAAATTTTAAACTTTCAGCAGGGTTTTTGGTCTTCTTTATCGTAACCGAATCCATCATGTCTTGGGACTGGATTATGAGTTTTGACCCACACTGGTTCAGCACGCTATTTGGTTGGTATGTTTTTGCAGGTATGATGGTTTGTGCCATTACCGTGATTGCGTTAGTGACCATTTACCTCAAATCTCAGGGTTACCTCGAAGAGGTTAACGACAGCCACATACATGACTTAGCCAAGTTCATGTTTGCCTTTAGTATTTTTTGGACCTACTTATGGTTCTCTCAATTCATGCTGATTTGGTATGCGAATATTCCAGAAGAGGTAACGTATTTTGTGACCCGAATTGAAGATTATAAGTTGCCATTCTTTGGAATGATTGCCATGAATTTTGTGTTCCCCTTATTGTTGCTCATGAATAGTGATTATAAGCGCGTGAACTGGTTTGTAGTTATGGCTGGTATTGTGATTCTTGCCGGACACTATTTGGACGTCTTTAACATGGTTATGCCTGCTACTGTGGGAGAGAGTTGGACCATTGGTGTGCCAGAAATAGGCGCTTTAATGTTCTTCTTTGGATTGTTTGTTTATGTTGTCTTTACCACATTAACAAAGGCGCCATTAGTCCCGAAGAATAATCCATTTATTAAGGAGAGTAAGCATTTTCATTATTAATTAAACGTATAAAGTAGACATACGATGACCGCATTTTTAGTAGTATTAGTAATCGTTCTTTTTGGTGTTGCGCTTTGGCAAATGGCCAAAATATTCGAACTCTCTAAACCAAAGTCAGATACTTCAGACGAAATCGCCAACGATCAGGATAACAAAATCAATGGCAAACTCATGTTGATGTTTGTGCTATTCATTTATGTCTTAGCGTTTATTTCGCATTATAAGTGGAGTAAAGTGTTTTTACCACAGGCGGCTTCTGAGCATGGTGTCGATATTGACCAATTGTGGTTGATTTCTATGGTGCTGATTTTTGTGGTAGGAATTATCACCCAGTGGTTATTGCATTTCTTTGCCTATAAATACCATGGTCGTCAAGGTCAAAAGGCGACGTTTTTTGCCGATAATGACAAGTTGGAATTTATTTGGACGATCATACCGGTGATCGTGTTGGCAGGGCTGATCATTTATGGTTTGTTTACTTGGACAGACATCATGAATATTGAACCAGACGAGGACCCCATGGTTGTCGAGCTATATGCCTATCAATTCGACTGGAGAGCACGTTACAGCGGCACGGATAATGTTCTGGGAGACGCTAACGTGCGACTTATTGAAGGGTCAAATGTGCTCGGTATTGATTTGGCCGACCCAAACAGTCAAGATGATATTGTCGTTTCGGAATTGCATCTCCCTGTAGGTAAAAAAGTCTTATTCAAAATGCGCTCACAGGATGTATTGCACTCTGCTTACATGCCACACTTTCGCGCACAAATGAATTGTGTGCCTGGGATGGTGACCCAGTTTGCCTTTACCCCGACCATGACGACAACCGAAATGCGAATGAATGAAGATATGGTGGCTAAGGTCCAAGACATCAATAACATTCGAAGAGAAAAAAGTAAAATATTAGAGGCATCAGGTGATGAAGCCTTGGCGCCTTATGAGTTCGATTACTTGTTATTGTGTAACAAGATTTGTGGAAATAACCACTACAATATGCAGATGAAGATCGTAGTGGAGACCCAAGAAGAGTTTGAGGCTTGGTTAGCAGAACAAGGATCTGTTGCCAAAACTTTAGTTCAGTAATTAAAAAAAATCAAAAGAGAGATATGTCAGCACACGCACACGATTTAGCAGCAGAGCAGCACGAGGATCACGGACATCATCACAAGGAGACTTTTGTCACCAAATACATCTTTAGCCAAGATCACAAAATGATTTCAAAACAATACCTGATTACAGGATTGTTCATGGGGATTATTGGTATTGGAATGTCCTTGATATTCAGAATGCAATTGGCTTGGCCAGATAAGCAGTTCCCGATTTATGAAGTGCTTCTTGGAAAATGGGGATTAGATGGGGTAATGGATCCGAGTGTTTATTTGGCATTGGTGACTATTCACGGAACGATAATGGTCTTTTTTGTATTGACTGCA
>DDCS01000020.1 GCA_002335345.1 Flavobacteriaceae bacterium UBA2000
GATAACTTTCAAAAGTTACATAGATTCCTTCTGATTCTAATTGGACCTCTGAGATCATCTGATCAACGAATTCCAAACCAAAAGATTCTTCTGCAAAGTCGAGTAAACTTTTGAAAATAAATCCTTTCATCGGACGCCTTTTTGCTTGGACTCGGCCCAGTAGTTTACAATGTTTTGCAGATTGTTTTTGTAGACGGTATAGTCAATGTGTTTGACAAAATAACCGCTGATTCCCAACGCACGACACTTGTTAAGGTCTTCAATGTTATCTGAAGTTGTATGGACCACCACGGGAAGATCTTTTAACTTTTCGTTGTTGCGAATAGTTTCAAGGAACTCGAAACCATTCATCACCGGCATGTTCAAATCAAGAAGTACGAAATCAGTTCCTGCGGCTTCGGCCTTATCGAAATAATCGACGCCCTCTTTGCCATTTTCGGCGAGCACTAATTCGACGGACAAATCGCCAGAGGAAAGAATCTTCTTAATTCCCAACTGAGCAATTTTATCATCTTCTACAACCAATACTTTCATCTGAGCCGATTTGTTATATATTTATACTAAGTTAAATGTACAAAAATAATATCTAATTATTCATATTGACTGTTTTGATAGGGTTTTATTTGATTTTTGAAAACTAGTATAAATCAAAATATGGGTTAAGTCAATGTTAGACGATCATAAAATGGTTCGACTTTTATTTTTGATGTGTTCGATTTTCCTTGTCGGAGCATGTCAGGAAGTAACCATTAAAAAATTAGAGTTAACCGAGCTTCAAGCCGAACGTTTGTCTGAAATTCAGTGGGATGTGCTCGACGCATTGCCTGCCCCACCTGGATGTGAACATTCAGAAGATTCAAGAACATCTTCCCCATGCTTCTTGCGGTTTATTGAGCACTCTATTGCCGAAGACCACGAATTAGTGAGGGCCTTACAGCGTCAATTTGGCGATACCCTGGACTTAAACCTGGTTATTGATCCTGAGGGTCAAGTGAGTGTAGATAGGCACAATAAGGACCTTGAATTAGAGGCCTCTCAAGCCGATTTATTATCCCGTATCTCCGCTCATCTCTCTAACCGTCCATGGAGCCCTGGCATAAAACGCGGCATTCCTGTACAGGTCCATCTCTCCTACACCTTGGTGTTAAAAAGCAGTCCGTAGAGGAGATTCATCAATAAAGACTTATTTGTTTACGATTTTTCTGCCTTTCCAGTAAGGACGGTAGAAAATACTGATGATGGTTAAGCCCAGAGTCCAAAAAGGGTAAATTAGAAAGGCCATTATTTGTGCTGTCCAATTAATTTTTGAGACCGACCAGGTCTTCTTTTCTTTTAAGGTGCCGTAACTGAGCCATAAGGTAAGGTGATCTAGTATAAATTTTAATAAGACTAGAAGACCGGTGAATTTTAACGTTGCGCCAAACATGGGATTTTTCGCGATGGCATAAGTGAGGCACGTGATAAACCAAATAACAATAGCGCTGTTGGTGCAAAAAATAATTAGGGCAATTATTTTCAAAAGTGGATCTTGAAGCGCCGATGTCTTTGACATCCAACGTATTTGTTGTGCCGCGTATGACGGCCAATGGTCTGCCGCATGGGTATAAACGGCTCCAGTCCAATCTCTGTTATAGGCCAGGGCACCTCTTTTGTGCCGTAGAATTTTTTGCATCAGAAACATGTCGTCCCCTGAACTGATATTTAGATTCCCAGAAAAACCAGATACAGCGGCAAAAACATTTTTAGAATAGACCATGTTCGCCCCGTTTGAGAGCAATGGATGCACGGTGAAACTGGCTTGGGTAAGGGCTTGTAGGGTCATGAATTCCGCGGCTTGCATTTGATAGAGTAGGCCTTTGTTGTGTTTCAAAAACACGGGCCCCGAAATGAATTCAATCGAAGGGTCATTCAAAGCCTGTGCCAAGCTATTGAGCCAGTTTTTTGATACTGTGCAATCAGCATCTAAGGTAGCGATCCAGGGGTATTTTGCCTGTTCAACCCCATGACTGAGCGCTTGTTTTTTTCCGAATTCCAAGGGGTGTTCAAGCTGAATCAGGCGCATTGAAAATCGAGCTTTGTGTTGCAGTTTCTCAAGGATTTTGAAACCATCATCTTCGGAATGATCGTTTATAAAAATCACTTCAAATTGCGGCAAAGGGAAATTAAGTTCGTTGAGCGAGAAGAATAAATCGGTTAGGTTACGCGCTTCGTTGCGAAAGGGGATAAGGACACTAAATTGTTTTTGAGAAGTCGTTACAGGAGCCTTGAGCCCCATACGATCCGATGTGCGCATTGCCTTTGATTTTTTGGCCTGAGAAAAACACTGCCATCCCACCCATAAAAAAATCATACTGTAGAGAAAGAAAAATAATGCGGTAAATAATTCCGGCAGACTCATCTAATGGGTAAAGAATTAGGTCGGATCAAAAGGCCCATGACGAGCGGTAAAATTTGACTGAGTACATAGTGTAGGACGATAGCTCCGATAATTATAGGGGCCTGTATTAATCCTTGAAAGACGATTAAAGCGCCGCCACTTTTGACGGCGATATCAATTGCGGAAAAGGTCGGCGCAATAATTTGCAACAGATACATGGTCCAAATACCAAAAAAAGTTTGAGACCAGTCTAGCTGGTTGCCCATAATTTCAAATCCCAGTACAAGCATAAAACTAAATATTACCAAGCGCAATAACGAATATAAAAACACCGTGACGGCGGTTTTTACAGGCATGCTTGTTTCAAGGTTTAATCTTTTTTTTAATTTCTTGGAAATAAGCGGTGTGAATAAAAGGACCACCAGGACTATAGTCGATGGGAAGTCATTTTGAAACCAATTCATTGTAGTATCGAAATAAAGCACTCCGATAACGCCAAAAAGAATGGTCGATAAGAGCTGGCTAATATGACAATAAAAATGACTCAAAACCACATTTTTTCCATGAATGCTCGGATAAAATTTGGTTTTTAAGGGGTATTCGCCAAGTTTTAGGGGGGTTATAAATCCAATGGTGTATGCAATGAGGGTCTCGCGTGCGGCACGTTGAAATCCAATACGATGCAATGGCTTGATCGCTGACTGCCATTTTAAGATTTCAATACTCCAGTTGGCGATGCTCAATAAGAGTATTGTGCCTATTAGCCACGGTTTAGTTTTGGACAGCTTGTGAGTGAGTTCATTCCATGAAGTATGGGGGATGGGGGCTAATGTTCTAATTATTAACCACATGGCAAAAATAAATACCAAAAGCTTTAAGGCATACCACCCATGTTTATAAAATATATGTGATCCCTTTATCATTGTTGCC
The DNA here is from genome assembly GCA_002335345.1 of Flavobacteriaceae bacterium UBA2000. Taxonomy (GTDB): domain Bacteria; phylum Bacteroidota; class Bacteroidia; order Flavobacteriales; family Flavobacteriaceae; genus BACL21. The sequence continues at coordinate 3,308 of DDCS01000020.1, forward strand.
AAAATAAGAAGAATAGTTAGGTCTCGAAAAAAGATTTTTTGTTTTAATAAAAAATGCTTAACTTTTTGAATTATAAAAGATTAAAAAAAATTTTAATCGTTCAAATGGTGTTGTTATGATGAAGAACAGGTTGATTATCGTTTTATTTTTTTTGATTAGTACGTCAAGTTTTTACGGACAAGAAATATATGAAGGGACTTATCAATGGCGAATCCCGGGCGGTCAGTATATAGATCCAGTGTCCTTTTTTTCGATACATGGTTATGTGAATGGAGTTTACGCTAGTGCTTCAGAGCAATGGAAGCAAGGCAATATGAATGGCATAGGCAAGCCAGGCCATGTTATTGTACCCAACACCAATAACGCATCATTCAATAACGATGAGGCCATTTGGATCAGCTCAGAACTTGGAGAAAAACTTTTTGTGATGATGGAGTTACACGTGGTGAATGATCCATCCGGCACCGGTGCAGCAGGCCCAGGGGGGATTACTTTTGTCCTGACAGAGGCCAACATGCGTTATGAGTTGCTCAAAAATTATTTATCTGTTTCCATTGGTACATTTTGGAGTGTTTTTGGTGTTCAAAACCAAGATTGGTTGGGGGCCCAAAATTTATTCAGTACAATTCCCATGGCTTCTGGAGCCTATTTGACACATTACAACGAAAAAGGCATTCGTTTAGACGGACAT
>DDCS01000087.1:0-909 GCA_002335345.1 Flavobacteriaceae bacterium UBA2000
CGTCGCGCTACAGATTTGCCCCTGATTGCTGCAGGGGGCATCGCCACAGGTGAGGCGATGTTAGCCACCATGATTTTAGGGGCAGATGGGGTTCAAATGGGCAGTCGTTTTGTGGCCTCAGAGGAGAGTAGTGGACATCAATTGTTCAAAGATCTTGTGGTCGCTGCTGGCGAAGGCGCCACAGAGTTGACCCTTAAAGAATTGACTCCGGTACGTCTTTTAAAAAACAAATTCTATCAAGATTTGCAGGAACTTTATCAGTCTGGAGCGTCAATAGAGGAGTTGCGCGCCCATTTAGGGCGGGCCCGCGCGAAGCGCGGGATGTTCGAAGGAGATCTCGAGGAAGGTGAACTTGAAATAGGACAAATCGCCAGCATGATTGACGCGGTGAAACCCGTCGCATCGATTGTTGAAGAAATTATGGCCCAATATCACCGGGCTCTAGTGCACTTACCGTCCCGATTTAGCTTGGATCAGTAATTCGTGAAGCCTCCGCGCTGTTTGTGCGAGAAAGGGGAGCCCAATAGAGTCGTATTCATAAACATTGTCATTAAATATTTTATTTTCGTTAACCAGCAGGGTCGCTCCTAAAATGTAATTCAAGTTGTGTTTTGTATCCACGACATAGGCGATATCGGTGAGCGTGCCATAAGCATAACCCACTTTGTTATGCAGGTGCAATGCGGGGTCTATGCGCTCATTTGAGTCCCCGAGAAAAAAGAATTTGACATAGCCGTCTGGATACTCAGTTTCGTCATAGCCTTGTTTTCTGGGAACACTCATCATAATGGTTTTTACAAAGGCTTCAGTATTTTTGGCCCACTTGAGCGGAGTGGGACAATCAAAGCAATCAAGCGGATATAAACGCTCCATAAATTTCATCATGCTTGAAAGTGGAAAATAATTTTT
>DDCS01000087.1:963-32165 GCA_002335345.1 Flavobacteriaceae bacterium UBA2000
AAAGAATCTAGAGGTTGATCGGGCCCCGCTTGGAATGTGCGCGTCCCCTGAGCGGTCTCAAAAAAATACTTCGGATGTTCTTGTGCCGCAGCATCGCTCACAGAGAGTCGGTGTGCCAGACGAAAAGGACCGATGTTCAACTCGGCCATTCGCTGGTTCACATAATCCCGGCCAAGAAGATCATAGAGCCGATTAAACGCTTGATTATCACTTACGGCAAAAATATCGATGAGGTCTTGAGCAATGCTGTGGCTTGTGCTGTCGTTTTCGATTCGATAAGGGGTTATGATGCTAATATCTGGTTGCAGTTCCGACCATTCAGCGGCGAATATTGCCACAGGTAATTTTACAGTACTCGCTGGATAAAAGTATTGTCCCTTGCTGTAATCCACTGCGCTGCGCTGAAGCCCCTGAGGAGCCCCCTCATTCTCGCTAACATGAGCAGTATCCTTTGGAAGAATTAACTCAATGTGTAATTCATGATTTTCAGCTTGCGCCATAACCCTCTGGATAGCCCAATCCTCTCCTTTGAGGGTTTTGAGTAAAACATCGGTAGTGTCTTTTTGAGCTGGGTTATGACATCCGCCCATGAGGATCATAAACAATCCCAAAACGGCAAGTCCTTTTGTGTAAGGGTTTATCGGGTTAACCATGGAATTAATTCTTGTTCTTCAAAGGCTAAATCCCAACTGTTATGGTCGACCCCAGGATAAAGGGTCCACTTTGTTTCTATGCCTTTTCTTTTGAGTTTTCGATAAAGCTTTTGGGCGTATTTTGGAAGCACAACTTGATCTTTGTCTCCGTGAAAAAACCAAATGGGCGTTTGCCCTATTTGACGAGCGAGCGCTTTGTGACCCCCGCCACAGATGACAAAGGCTCGTTGATAATACTCTGGCCGTCTGCGCAATAGTTCTAAGGTGCCCATACCGCCCATAGAGAGTCCGCCAATTTTTATTTTAGCCTTATCGATGTTCTGAGCGATGACCACACTATCGATTAATTTCTCTAAAATATCGAGTACTCTATTGGTTTTGAGTCTTTTAGGATAACGGTATGTTCTGCCCGATTTTGTGATTTTGCTAAAACCGTTGTGCCAACTCAGGTCCTCAGGACATTGAGGGACTAAAACCACAGTGCTATGGTCTTGGGCCATTCGTTTGAAAAACTCAGCTCCGTGTTTTAATTGTGCGTTATTGTCCGAACCACGCTCACCAGAACCATGTAAAAAGACCAACAGCGCGTTATTTTTTATTGCGTCAACCCGCTTTGGGTCAGCTTCATTTTGGGGCAGAAACAATTGGAACGGCAATGGTGTGATCGCAGAACCCTGGTTGGTTTGCGCCTGAGAGCTAATGGGTGAAATACAGAGGGCAAGGCTAAAAAAAACTATAAATTTTTGCATTTTTCGGTGTTGTGCCGGAAGAATCGAGGGTCACCAGGACTGCTCCATGCCGACAATAGGCTTTAGCTGAAAATTAAAGAAAAAAGGTACTAATTTTTTTAATGGCATTGGCTTAAAATGTCGCCGATTGTCCTGCTTTCAATATTACATTTATTATTTTTGTCCTGCGTTACAAAAGACGAAAGTATGAACTTACATGAATATCAAGGAAAGGAAATTTTAAATAGTTTTGGTGTTGATATACAGCGCGGAATTGTAGCACAGACTTCTGAGGAAGCGGTTGCAGCGGCGAAAAAACTCACTGAAGAAACAGGAACTTCTTGGCACGTAATTAAGGCCCAAGTGCATGCCGGAGGCCGTGGAAAAGGCGGTGGAGTGAAGCTCGCTAAATCTTTGGAGGATGTGGCACGCATTTCTGGGGAAATCATCGGTATGCAACTCATTACCCCGCAAACTTCAGCTGAGGGTAAAACCGTCCACCAGGTCCTCGTAGCCGAAGATGTTTATTACCCAGGAGCGAGTGAGCCACAAGAATTTTACATTAGTGTTTTACTCAATAGAGCCACTGGACGCAATATGATTATGTACTCCACCGAAGGGGGAATGGATATCGAAACGGTTGCTGAACAAACGCCTGAGTTGATTTTTACAGAAGAGATCGATCCTGCTGTTGGCCTTCAGGGTTTTCAAGCCAGAAAAATTGCTTTTAACCTTGGCCTGAGTGGTCAAGCCTTTAAGCAGATGACCAAATTTGTCGCTGCTCTATATCAAGCTTATGTCGGAAGTGATGCGTCGCTTTTTGAAATTAATCCAGTGCTTAAAACCAGTGATGATCGCGTGATTGCTGTTGATGCTAAAGTAACGCTAGACGACAACGCCTTGTTCCGTCACAAAGATTATGAAGCGCTTCGAGACATTCGTGAAGAAAACCCGGTAGAAGTGGAAGCTAAAGCTGTGGGCTTAAATTACGTTGATTTAGACGGTAACGTAGGGTGTATGGTTAACGGCGCGGGCTTAGCTATGGCGACTATGGATTTGATTAAGCAAGCGGGTGGTGAACCGGCTAACTTTTTAGATGTCGGAGGTACTGCAGATGCTGAGCGTGTAGAAACCGCCTTTAATTTGATACTAAAAGACCCCAATGTTAAGGCCATTTTGGTCAACATTTTTGGAGGGATAGTCCGTTGTGATCGAGTGGCCCAGGGTATTGTAGACGCCTATAAAAATATGGGGACCATTGAAGTGCCTATTATTGTAAGATTGCAAGGAACCAACGCTGATATTGCCAAGAAATTAATCGACGAAAGTGGTCTTGATGTTCATTCAGCGATTGAGTTTCAAGAGGCTGCTGATAAGGTACAAGCAGTACTGGCTTAATCTTGGGAATCTTTTAACGTCCGTTAACAATTAATTGGCAAAAGACTATTGTTTTTGGCACGATATTTTCAATAACCAAGACAACAATAGAAGTGATGTTTCATTGTTGTTAGTTAAATTGGTTAGTTAGTTGGAAAAACCGCACGACGCATATGCAGACTGCGGTTTTTTTGTGTTTGACGCACCCGATGCACTGAATCCTCGGGGGGGCTTGCTCAAAGTTATGGTGCTAATTATTGTTCTAATTAAAATCTTGATCCAGGTCTGAGGATGAATAGGGGGTGTTGTCAGAGTCCGTTAAACTTTCCTGAAGTTTAGCCACTTCCTCACGGGTCAGATGCCGCCATTGGCCGGTAGGTAAATCACCTAGAGTTAATGTCATAATCCGTACGCGCTTAAGAGCAACGACTTCATAATTCAGATATTCGCACATCCGCCGAATTTGTCGATTTAGCCCCTGAACCAAAATGATTTTAAATACAAAGCGACTGACGCGCTGAACCTCACAAGGTTTGGTCACTGTGTCCAAAATGGGAATCCCGCGACTCATGCGCTGAATAAATTCAGCGCTAATCGGCCTATCAACGCGAACAATATATTCTTTTTCATGTCGGTTTCCAGCGCGAAGAATTTTGTTGACGATATCACCGTCGTTAGTCATCAATAGTAAGCCTTCACTGGGTTTATCCAGACGCCCTACATGAAAAATACGTTCCGAGAAATTTATAAAATCGACGACATTGCCCTTAACTCTTTGGTCCGTTGTACAGGTAATTCCGACCGGTTTGTTGAGCATGAGATAGACGTCGCTCTTGGGTCCTCCTATGACTTCCCCATTGATTTTTATAACATCACCCGGCATAACACGATCTCCCAAGCGCACAGGTTGATCATTTAGGGTGACTACGCCTTGTTCAATTAATTCATCGGCCTTGCGTCGAGAGCAGTAGCCGCTATCGCTTATCGCTTTGTTTAATCTTTTCGAGGCTTCAGGATAACTCATGATTCGGATAAGTGTTTTTGCAAGACTTTCAAGGTGTCTCTGTGTTTTGCTGCGGCCATAAAATCTAAGGCCTTAGCCGCTTCTTCCATCAATTTTCTCGTCTCGCGAATCTTCTTTTCAATTTCAGGCTTATTTAAATAAGCCATTTCATTTTCCGTAACAACGCTAGGCGTACTAAATGGCGTGTCATTGGTTTTACGTTTGGTCAATGCATTGTCCAAACTCTTTTTTATCGGACTTGGCGTAATCCCATGAGCTTTGTTATAGGCCATTTGTTTTTCACGTCGGTAATTCGTGGCATCAATGGTCGCCTGCATACTTTTAGTCATTTTATCCGCGTAAAGAATGGCCAATCCATCGACGTGTCGGGCGGCGCGCCCTATGGTCTGGGTCAAAGAACGGGCACTGCGCAGAAATCCTTCCTTATCTGCGTCTAAGATTGCCACTAACGAAACTTCGGGCAGGTCAAGGCCTTCGCGCAGTAAATTTACACCTACCAAAACATCAAATAGCCCCAATCGCAAATCCTGCATAATTTCAACCCGCTCTAAAGTGTCCACATCACTGTGGATATATCGGCAACGGATTTGAATACGCGTTAAATATTTCGTGAGTTCCTCAGCCATACGTTTGGTTAAGGTTGTGACCAAAACCCGTTGGTCTTTGTCCACGCGCAATTGAATTTCTTCGAGTAAATTATCGATTTGATGGGCACTGGGACGAATATCGATTGGGGGGTCTAAAAGCCCTGTGGGCCTTATGATTTGCTCGACATAGACGCCACCAGAGCGCTCTAGTTCGTAATCTGCGGGGGTGGCGCTGACGTAAATAACTTGGTTTTGCAGGGCCTCAAATTCTTCAAATTTAAGTGGGCGGTTATCCATGGCGGCTGGAAGTCTGAACCCGTAATTGACTAAATTTTCTTTACGACTGCGGTCTCCGCCATACATGGCACTGACTTGAGGTATGCTCACATGGCTTTCATCGACGACCATTAAATAGTCTTCTGGAAAATAATCCAAAAGGCAGAATGGCCTTGTCCCAGGAGCACGTTGATCTAAATAGCGCGAATAATTTTCAATTCCACTGCAATACCCGAGTTCTCGAATCATTTCCAAGTCAAAATTTGTTCGTTCCTCAAGTCGTTTTGCTTCTAAATGCCGTCCGGTTTCTTTGAAGTATTCAATTTGTGCCACCAAATCATCTTGTATTGATTTTATCGCATTTTGAAGAACATCTTGAGAGGTGACAAACATATTGGCCGGGTAGATCGTCACACGGTCAAAGCTGCGCAAGACCCTCATGCTTTGGGGGTCAAAGCATTCAATTTCTTCAATTTCATCTCCGAAAAAATGGATGCGAAAGGCCTCATCAGCATAACCCGGAAAAATATCGACCGTATCGCCTTTTATACGAAATCTCCCGCGTAAGAATTCGGTTTCGGTTCGTGCGTAGAGGCTTTGAACCAATTGATGCAATAGTTTGGTGCGTGAGATGATTTGCCCTTGCTTTAATTCAATGACATTTTTTTTGAATTCCACAGGATTTCCAATACCGTAAAGACAAGACACTGAGGCGACCACCAATACATCGCGCCTTCCCGATAGGAGTGATGAGGTGGCACTCAAACGTAATTTTTCAATTTCATCATTAATGGAAAGGTCCTTTTCTATATAGGTGCCGCTACTCGGGATATAGGCTTCAGGCTGATAATAGTCGTAGTAAGAAACAAAATACTCAATAGCATTTTCTGGAAAAAACATTTTAAACTCGCTGTAAAGCTGAGCGGCAAGTGTTTTGTTGTGAGCCAAAACCAGGGTTGGTTTTTGCACTTGAGCCACCACATTGGCTACGGTAAAGGTCTTACCGCTTCCGGTTACTCCAAGCAGTGTTTGTTGACCCACCCCTTGATTCAAGCCTTCGGTCAATTGTTCAATAGCCAAAGGTTGATCCCCGGTAGGGGTAAAATCGCTGCGGAGTTTAAAGGCCATAGCGCTAATAAAGTTGATCTAAATCATAGTCGTCTAAATGATCCATGTCACCAAATTCGTCGTCTGAATCATCTCCAAAATCAAAGTCAGCATCCGAGGCATCAACCCCTTCGAACTCAGTTGTTGGTGGTTCTTCAGGCAGTTGCCCATGCGCAAATATCAAATTTGGATAGTCCACACCGTCCGTCTCCTGTGCAATTTCAGCCAGTTCGACCATAAAAGTCCAATAGTTCAGAAAATCGTAGACATAAATCATCTTGGTTTGATGTTCATCCAGTATTTCGTGTAGCGCAGTCTGGCCCATTGTTCTTTTTTCGTCCATGCCGTCGCTCATGTCGAAAAGTGGAAATTCTTCTTCTTGCGTCCACTCGTCATTACTGAGGTAGAAAGACGCCATTTCTTGACCTCCAAAGCCAAAGGCCTGGGTAATGCTGTTGTGAAAATCTTCTAGACTTTGGTCGTGACGCAGTTCTAAGTCACGGAAGATGTCCTCTTTGGCATTCAGGATAACACGAAAACGATAAACCATAATGAGCAATTTATTGAGTTCAAAAGTACGCTTTATTCAAGAAAAGAAGCGGTCCATAGTATAAATACCAAAAGCCATTTTTGCGGCGACTCGGTATTAAAGAGAATACGCGCTTGGGGTTTAGTTTGCCTGACCGTATATAAAGCGATGCCAGGTCAGGGTCATCAGAGCCAATAAGACAAAAGCCATGACTTGGTGTGCGAGCCCTAAAAATAAGGGAACTTGCCATATCAAAGTCAGGACGCCCAATAGAAATTGAATACCGACTCCAGCCAAGATACCATAGGCCAGACGTCTGTGCTGCAATGTCGTGCCATATTTTAACCCGAGATAAGCCACACGACCAATCAAGAGCACCACGATATAGGCTAAAGTTCTATGGACAAATTGAACCCCACTTTTACCTTCAACAAAATTTTTCCAAGTTGGATTGAGCTCTTGAGTGACCGATTCGTGCATCCATAGGCCGTCGTTCATTAACGGCCAGTGATTGTGTAACCAACCGGCATCAAGTCCGGCCACAAAGGCGCCCCAAATAATTTGAATAACAAGAAGACCATAGGCTGCTTTTACCCAACCGCCCCATTTTGACCAAAGCTTTTTGTTGCGTTGCCCTCCGGGATAAATTAAGCCCAATGCCACCCAAAAGGTAGCGGCAAAGGTTAAAAAGGCCGTGGTGAGGTGCATCGCCAGTCTATAGTGACTTACATCGGGACGATCCACGAGACCACTTTTTACCATAAACCAACCTAAAAATCCTTGCAAGGCTCCCAATGACATAAGCCCGAGACAAAGACGAATAGTCTTGGCACTCAACCGTTTTTTAATGAGAAAATAAATAAAAGGTAAGATAAACACCAGACCAATAACTCGGCCGATCACGCGGTGAATCCACTCCCAGAAAAAAATATCTTTAAATTCTTCAAGATTCATTTTGTGATTTATTTTCTGGTATTCAGGGTATTGTTTGTACAAGTCAAAGGCTGCTTGCCACTCTTCCGCATTTAAAGGAGGAATGGTTCCTGCAATCAATTGGTAATTGGCTATGGACAGACCAGAGTGGGTCAAACGCGTAATTCCCCCGACAATGACCATAATAAAAATTAAAAAACAACCACTGAACAGCCAGTAAATAACCGATTTGTGGGCATGGGCACTATTTTGTGCGCGCCTATTTTCTCTCACACTACTTTTCTTCATAATTCATTCTTTGCAGTTCATACCAATTCAATGTGATTCCGTTTTGTTCTCCAGGATAATGGTCGTGTTTGAGATAATTAAATCCTAACTTGCGCAGGACCCCCATCGAGCCAAAATTGAAGGCAAAACTAAAGGCCACGATTTTTTCAAAATCAAAATTTTTAAAACCCCAATCCAGAATTGCCTTAGCCGCTTCTGTGGCAATACCTTGGCCCCAATAATCAGGAAGGAACCGATAACCAAGATCGGGTGCGCTGAGCTCAGGCAAGTGCTTTAGGCCAGAAAAACCGATGAGTTCATTGCTGGATTTAACCACCACTGCCATACGGGCATAGCCGTATTGTTCATATTCCTTGAGCCAAACCTCTTGAATAATTTCTTGTGCTTTTTCTATAGTGTATATCCCGATGTCTCCCGTGAGTTCTTGAGTTCGGTTATTGGAACCAAAACGCACTACAGCAGCGGCATCCGCCATCGTAAAAGGACGAAGAATGAGACGTGGCGTTTCAATTATGGGCGGTTGCGGCTTATTCATACCAGTGGTTTTAAACCGAGTTGGGCTGCTTTTTCGAGCATAAATGATTTTGCCTGATTGTAATCGTTAGGAATTTCTCCCTCTAATATGGCTTCCTTTATGGCATCTTTGATCAATCCAATTTCACGAGAGGGGCTCAGTCCAAAGGTCTCCATAATTTCTTCCCCGCTGATGGGCGGTTGAAAATTCCTGACGTGATCACGCTGCTCCACCTCAACCACTTTTTCCCGCACTCTTTTGAAATTTTCATGATATCGCCTAAAGCGTTTTGGATTCTTTGTGGTGATGTCCGCCTCGCAAAGGGTCATTAGAGATTCCAAATCCTCCCCGGCGTCAAAGAGTAAACGACGCACTGCGCTGTCTGTGACCTCTTGAGCGATTACAATCGGGCGAGAACTCATGGCCACCATCTTTTGAACAAATTTCATTTTTTCGTTAAGCGGCATTTTGAGTCGCTTGAACAATTTGTAGACCATTTTTGATCCGACAAATTCATGCCCGTGAAAGGTCCAGCCCGCCTTTTGGTCAAAACGTTTGGTTGGGGCCTTGCCAATATCGTGCAAGAGGGCGGCCCATCGCAGCCATAAATCATTACTGTATTGAGCCATATTGTCCACGACCTCTAGGGTGTGCCAAAAATTATCTTTATGGGTTTGACCTTCTTTTTCTTCGATTCCTTGCAGGGCCATAAGCTCGGGAAACACTTGTGCCATGAGCCCCGTTTGATGCATTAGGCCGAGCCCTATTGAAGGGATGGATGAGGCCAAAATTTTATGGACTTCATCCACGATGCGCTCCTTTGAAATAATGGATAATCGCGCCGCATTTCGTTTTATGGCGGCTAAAGTTTTGGCCTCAATCACAAAGTTTAATTGTGAGGCAAAACGAACCGCGCGAAGCATGCGCAATGGATCGTCGCTAAACGTCGTATCTGGATCAAGGGGCGTAATCAACATTTTTTGATCTAAATGCGTCAGCCCATCAAAAGGATCGAGCAAGCGCCCAAAATCTTCTCGGTTGCAGCTCAGGGCTAAAGCATTGATGGTAAAATCACGTCTGTTTTGGTCATCGACCAAATTTCCAGGGGAAACCGAGGGATTGCGGCTTTCGTGGGCATAGGACTCTTTACGCGCACCGACAAACTCCAAAGTCAGGCCTTGGGTTTGGAGCATGGCCGTACCATAATTTTTAAAAATTTGAACCTTGGGTCGGTTGGGAAGATTTTGGGCGACCGCTTTAGCGAGTTCAATCCCGGAACCTACAGCTACAAAATCAATATCCTTGGCATTGCCTCGTTCTAAAAGGGCATCACGCACATAACCCCCTATGACATAGGTGTCTAAACCCAATTCGTCGGCCACACGGGCCACGGTCTGGAATACAGGGTGTTTTAAGGCTTTGGCTGCACGATTGAGAACAGGCATCAGTCACGAATTATCTGAACAGTTCCGTCGTTTTTTAACTTAATAATCGCCGAGGGTGGTCCGTTCTTTTTATTGCGCTCCAAATTTACGACATAGTCCACGCCCTCCAAAATTGCGGGGTCGATTTCTTGAAAGGATTTAGGGCTTGGTTGACCACTGATATTCGCCGACGTTGAAACGAGAGGTCGCTTGAATTTGTGAATTAAATTTTTTGAAAAATCATGGCGCGTAACCCGAACCCCCAGGGATTCATCTTCAGCCAAAAGGTTCTGAGCCACACGGATTGGTTTGTCGTAGATAATCGTCGTGGGTTTGATCGCGTACTTCAAGATATCGTAAGCCACCTCAGGAATATCGGACACATATTCATTGAGCATTCTGAAGTCAGAGACCATACAAATTAGTGCCTTGGCATCCGACCTTTTTTTAAGGGCGTAGACACGATCGATGGCATCTGGGTTTGTCGCATCGCAGCCAATACCCCAAATCGTATCTGTGGGATAAAGAATCAAACCGCCCTTTTTTAGGGTGACCATGGCCTGAATAATTTCTTGTTTTAAATAGTCGTCTGAGCTCATTGTTTTTTTGGTTCTGATTTTTTTTGATTCTTATTTTTTTGATTCTGTATAAGGTCAAGCGCTTGCTTTTTTTTTTGACGCTTTTATTTTATGAGTTCTATTGTTATGAAACAGGGTCTATAGATAAATAATCAAAGACCTTTTTGGCAAAATCTTTATTGATGCTGCGGCATTCTTCAAGAAGCCCGTCATATTGGACTGCCTTTTTGAGGTCTTGCTTAAAGGAATCAAAACGGGTTATCGGCACGGGGTATTTGAAGTCAAGAAATTTAGTTGTTGTTGGGACGACCAAAACCTTGCGTTGCATCATTAAGGCCCAATACATAGCGTGATAGCTATCGGTTACGAGTGTTTCACAAGAGCCGATGAATTGAATCATTTCATGGAGATCCGTAGCGTTATGGCTGCTGGGTATGTCGCGCAATAATTCTTGCCGCTCCTTGTTTTGGGCTGATTTTTTACCCATCAAAACACCGTATTCGTGTTTTGGCACGAATTTTTGATCGAAAATAGGGTGGAGGCAACTGACACAAGGAACCCACGTGCCAGGGGCGCTGTAATCGCGCAAGCCGACCATGCCAAATTTGCTCAAGTCAATTTGGTATTGGGCAGGCGTTTTAAAAGTATTCCAGGCGGGGTCATTGTGTCCCGGCCCCCAGAGTACGGTTTTTTTGCCGCGGGAGCCAAGGGCTTCAAAAAGAGCCATTTGTTGGGCAAAGTGGGGGAGGTTTAAAAGGCCACCACCGCCGATAATTAAATCATGAGTGCGGACCGCCTTAGCCCAATCGTCGCGAATTTTTGCGCTCGTTTTACGCATATCGCCAATGTCCAATACTTTTTGATGGAGTTCAGGAAAATAAAGATGGGGCGCGCAATAAAAATCACCCACATTATTGGGGTCATGGCGATGAATATTCAAAACGCCATGATGCTCATTAGGCCCATTTAAAACAGCTTTTGCGGTCTGCTTTTTTCGAGCATCTCCATCGAGGATTGGCATAATTCCCGCCAATAGCTGTTTTATTTTCATTACTTTCGTTTGTAGGGTAAAGTTAGGGTTAAAAGCCCGGAAATCGAAAACTATTTGCATGACCACTGCGCTTTTAATCAGTACATATAATTGGCCGCAGGCCCTTGAACTTGTGCTGCAAAGTCTGAGCAATCAGAGTCAGTTGCCCGAGCGCGTGCTGATTGCCGACGATGGTTCCGGCGCCGAAACTCGGGCCCTAATTCAGCAGTTTGCCCAAAAACTCAAGGTCCCTGTAGATCATATTTGGCATGAGGATCAGGGATTTCGCAAGGCGGCTATTCTAAACAAGGCTGTAGCGCAAACCCCCGTGGACTTTATCATTCAAATCGATGGCGATTGTATTATGCACTCTGAATTTGTTGCGGACTATATCAAGGCTGCGCGCAAAGGGCAGGTCTTGTCGGGAACTCGGGTCAATATTAAAGATAATTTTTTGCCTGAGTTGTGGCGCAACAAGAGCACTCAATTTAGATTGTTTCATCCAGGTTTGCGCAATGGATTAAGGGGGTTACACTGCCCATTAATTGGTCGATTTTACCGACCACAAAAACGATTTTCAAAAAAATTTCGTGGCTGTAATACGGGGTATTGGCGGAAGGATTTTATTGCCATTAATGGGTATAATGAGGACTTTGAGGGTTGGGGGAGAGAGGACTCCGATTTGGCTCATCGACTGATGCACCTGGGGTGCAATATGAAACGATTAAAACATCGGGCGCTCGTGTATCACATTCCCCATAAAATTCGATCGAAGTCCCAACTCCAGCAGAACAATAATCTAGAACAACACACCATAGCGCATCGTGTGGTGCGCATAGAGCGCGGTGTTGATCAATATCTGATTTAATGGATATTCCCTAGCGTAGCTCCCGTGATTCACACCGCTTATTTAACACCGCGCTGCAAAAGGTAAAGTTTGACATAGCGTTTGAACACCGAATGGGCATTGATGGTGGCCAAAACATAACCCGGCAGACCATCGAGTATGCCTAGCCTAATGATGTATTGATGCCAAAAGCGATACCAGGGCCGCCAAATAAGTTGTTGGAGTCCTGCTTTTTTACCCACTTCAAAGTACATTTGCGCTTGCAGCGTGCTGTATTGGTCCAGTTTTTTGAGATACTCGGGCATGGACTTATAGGTGTGATGGGGCAGACGTGTTTTGAGTTTTCCAGTGCGGCCGTTAACGTCCATAGTTTCGTGGACTAAATTGCCATTGTAACGGCAAGCGCTTTTGCGCCCTAGTCTAATCACCCAATCGGTTTGAAAACCGGAATACTTGATTTTTTTACCCATGAAGTAGAGTTGACGTCGGACATAATAGCCATCGTGAGCACCTCGCGCAACTGCCTGCAAAATTTCTTGTTTCAAAGCGGGGACGACTTCTTCGTCAGGGTCAAAAAAGAGGACCCAGGGATGCACTACTTGGTCAATACCAAAGTTCTTTTGGGCGCTAAAATTGTCAAACGGCCTTGTGAAAACCGATACATTTTTAAACTGCTGCGTCTGCTTCACCGTATCGTCTTCACTGCCCGAATCCACTAAAACAATTTGGTCCACAAAACTGAGTTGGGTCAAAAATTGCTCAATAATTTGACCCTCGTTTTTGGTGATGACCACAGCGCTGATTTTTTCAGAAGTCGACACAGAAATTGCTTTAGCGGTAAAGATAATCAAATTCAGGGGCACATGGCTTCACGCCTAACGCCTTTTGCCTCGCTCACCGCAGTTTGCCAACAAAAATATCCCTAATTTTACACCCAATTCATAAGCGGGTTTATTTGACATTAGATCACATCGTAGTAGCCGAGGATTTTCAAGACCAGAAAGCGGTCCTGATACAGGCTGCTTTGAATTTTGATCAGACCCAGGCTCCCTTAATCGGAACTGGCGATCGCAATGTAATCAAGCGCATAGACCTTGGCGGTTTTTCTATGGCGGTCAAGTCCTTCAAACGGCCTAATTGGATCAATCGTTTGGTTTATCGTCACTGGCGAAAATCCAAAGCCCATCGATCCTATATTTATGCACACAAACTCAAAGCACTCGGCATTGGCACACCGCAGCCTGTGGCCTTTATGGAGTCTTATGGCGGTGCTGGCATTCAAAGAAGTTTTTATTTCAGCTTAAACGTTGATGCGGATTACACCTTTCGCGATTTAATTCATCAGCCCGATTTGCCAAACCGAGATAAAATTCTTGAGTCTTTTACGGCCTTTACCTTTGAGCTCCATCAAAAAGGGGTTTTGTTTCAGGATCATTCCCCTGGAAATACCTTGATAAAGATACAAGACGGGACCCCTAGTTTTTATTTGGTCGATCTAAATCGGATGACCTTTAAACGTTTGACCAGGGCTGAGCGCATCCAAAATTTTGAACGACTTACCCCGCTAAAAGAAATGGTCGATAAGATGGGTGAAACCTACGCCCGCTTAGCCCATTGGCCGGTTGATGATCTCAAAGAGCAAATGTGGCGCGTTACTGAAGATTTTCAAGAGCGTTTTCATCGCAAACGCCGTTTGAAGAAAAAATTGCTGTTCTGGAGAAAGAAAACTGATTAAGCCCTCGTTTAGTGAAACTCAAAGAATTTCCCATATCGATTTTCCACGCAGCGCGACTCAATTTGACGGCTCCCGAGCGATTGTTGGGCGGCTCTCAGCAGGTTCCGGTAATTATTTCTATGACGACGATTCCGTCGCGCCTCAGGAAACTCGCTTTGGTCCTGAGAAGTCTTTTGCAACAGACGGTTCGCCCTGAAAAAATTGTCGTTTGGATGCACCAAGAGATGCAAAGCCAAATTCCCAAAGCAGTAAAGTCTCTTTTGGAAAACCCCAAAACGCTTGATTTAATTGAGCTGAGATTTACACCGCTGAAGTGTTCTCACAAAAAATTAATCCATACCATAGACGCATTCCCCAATCATACGATCGTCACTTGCGATGATGATTTCATGTACCACAAAGAATGGTTAAATACTTTGTATCAGGACCATTTGGCGTTTCCTAATTCTGTGATTGCTCAGCAGATTCGTTCCATTGAGCGCTTTGAAGACGGGCAATTAAAACCCTACAAACAGTGGCGCTATCAACCTGATTTAAATCAAGATCCAAATTCATTTTTGGCCATAGGTGGCAAAGGCGTCCTGTACCCAAAACAGGCCCTGCACCCAGATTATTCGAATCAAGAGCTTTTTATGCGGTTCGCCCCTAAGGCTGACGATTTGTGGTTTAAGGCTATGGAATTGCGCCAAAACACCCCCGTGCGGCGGTGTAGCAAAATCGTCCCAGAGCCGATACCTATTATGGGAACACAGAGTTTTTCACTCAAAAAAGAGAACGTTGATCGCGATTTAAATGTGCAGCAGTGGCAAAGTCTCTCGGACCATTTTAACTTGCCGGTTTAAACTAAATTTTTTTGTAAAACGTTAAGCAATACGGCGCGCCAAGGACTTCTTCTTTGCAGCTATTGTCCTGTACTGCTGTGGCGCAGGCAAAATGAATTGAGTAAAGGAGCAAAGAGTTCAAATGTGAACGCCTTATAAAATTGCTGATGATTTTTGCGCACTTCTTTGTTTGAGAATCCCTGAAATAAATCCGGAGTAAAGTCTTTTAGATGGAGGCCTATATGGATTTGTCCATCGTCAAAACTATTCCAAGCCGCTTTATTGATCCAAGGGGAAAATAAAGTAAATGTTGGGATGTTTAACGCCTTGGCCATATTCACCGCGCCACCTTCATTACCCACCAGATAGTTCATTTGAGATAAAAGGGCTAAAAATTCACGGAGGTTTTGTCCATAGACCTCAGGATGCACGCAGACGCGATTTTTTTCTGGGACCAAAGCGAGTATGGCCTCTACGGACTGCTTTTGATGGGGCATATAGTTCAGCAGGATATGGGTATTGGGTTGTTGTGCTAGGGTGGTCAAAATCTGAGCCATGGTTTGCGCGGGCAGCGATTTATCTATGCTGCTGCCTAAAACACTAACCATCACTAGGGTCTTAGCTCGGTCCAGATTATGGGCGTCTATAATTTCTTTAGCCCAAGAAATTTCCTCGGGGGTGAGATAAATTTTTGGTCTAAATTCCTGGGCTTTGACTCGAATTTCTGATTCAGGATAAATAAGTCTCAAACGGTCCTCTATGGCATTGCCGGCATGGGTATAAACCTGGCTGCTGGGCTTTGAGGTTCTTGAGTAGGCCAGTAGGCTAAACCATTTTTTATGTCCGTAGACTCTGGGGGCTCCTGATGGGAGAATCATCATCAAACTCTCGAGCTTGCCATAGGCGTCAAGGATTAAATCATATTGCTCTTTTTTGATCTGATTGATCAATTTGCGCCATTGATTCCAAGACTTTTTGGGCGTGGATAGAATGAATTGGTCAATATCCGGATGGCCTTGAACGACAGCCTTTGTCCCTTGATGGATCGCATAATGCACTTGAGCTTGTGGATATAAGACTTTAAAATGACTACAAAGCAGACTTGAGATCAATACATCGCCAATCATTTTTTGCTGAATGACTAAAATTTTTTTAATCGGCTTTGGGTTCATCAGGACTTATTCTTCTCGTAGCTAAGGTACTTATTTTGCCGTATCTTTGCCCTATGAACACGCCGCAGATATCCGTAGTGATCAGCACTTATAATGCCTTGGAATGGCTAAAAAAAGTTTTATGGGGTTATGCACAGCAGACTTTTAAAGACTTTGAGTTAGTCATTGCCGACGACGGTTCCCGTGCGGAGACTGGGGAATATGTTGCGGCCTTTGCCCAAGAAACAGGGATTGCGCTGCAACACATTTGGCAAGAAGATGACGGGTTTCAAAAATCGCGTATTCTCAATAAAGCCTTGGCGGCTTGTCGCGCAGATTATATTGTAATGAGCGATGGCGATTGTATTCCTCGAAAAGATTTTTTAGCCGTACACTACAGTCATCGGGAAAAGGGTTATTTTTTATCAGGCGGGTACTTTATGTTGCCCATGGAGACCTCCAAAGCTATTGACAAGGAGGCCATAGTTTCGGGCGTTTGCTTTGATAAAGCCTGGTTACTTCAAAAGGGAATGGCGTCGACTTTCAAATTTCACAAATTAACCGCTGGTAAGACTTTAGCCAAAATTCTCAATACACTTACGCCCACCAATGCGAGTTGGAATGGGCATAACGCCTCAGGATGGAAGACAGATCTCTTGGCGATCAATGGGTTTGATCAGCGCATGCAATACGGAGGACAAGATCGAGAGCTCGGCGAGCGATTGATGAATTACGGCATCAAAAGCAAGCAAATTCGCTATAGCGCAGTTTGCATTCATTTGGATCATCCGCGCGGCTATAAAAACCAAGAGTCCATAGATAAAAATAGAGCCATACGCAGCGCGACACGCAAAGAAAAACGCGTTTGGACGGACTTTGGGTTAATCAAAAAGTAATTCTCGGTTTTATACCGCCACGTTGTACGTTCTCAAAGCGTCGTTTAGGGACGTCTTTTTGTCTGTTGACGGTTTGCGTTTTCCAATGATCAGGGCGCAAGGTACTTGATAATTTCCAGCAGGAAATTCTTTGGTATAACTCCCAGGAATTACCACACTTCCTGCGGGAACACGACCGCGCATTTCTTTGGGTTCAGGGCCTGTGACGTCTATGATTTTTGTTGAGGCCGTTAACACAACATTCGCCCCCAGTACAGCTTCGCGCTCGATGTGAACGCCCTCGACCACGATACATCGCGAACCGATAAAAGCATCGTCTTCCACAATAACCGGAGCGGCTTGCAAAGGTTCTAAAACACCACCGATACCGACACCACCACTCAAATGAACGTTCGCGCCAATTTGAGCGCAACTCCCTACGGTGGCCCAAGTGTCCACCATGGTTCCTGAGCCGACATAGGCTCCAATATTCACGTACGAGGGCATCATAATCACATTTGGCGCAAGATAGGCCCCATGTCTGGCAATGGCATGCGGCACGACACGCACATTTTGTGCGGCATAATCCCGTTTTAGTGGAATTTTATCATGGTATTCAAAAATACCGACCTCATAGGTATGCATTTGCTGTATAGGAAAGTAAAGGACGATCGCTTTTTTAACCCATTCATTGACTTGCCATCCTGAATCTGTTGGTTCGGCACAACGCAGAGTCCCTTTGTCACATAGGGCAACGACACCGCGTATGGCATCGATCGTGTCATTGTCTTTGAGTCGACTCCGATCTTCCCAAGCACGTTCAATTATGGATTTTAGATGCTGCATTTGGTTTGTTTTTGGCAAAGATACAGTCCCGTTTAATTCGTCCCAACTATTTGGGTTACTATTTAGGAATGCATTATTTTTGCAGCCTATGGGCTGTATCGCCGCTATTGATTTTGGGACTAAACGCACTGGTGTGGCCATTACAGACCCGCTTAGGATCGTTGCGTCTGGATTGCAAACGGTGGCTACGCAAGATCTGTTGCCTTTTTTACAAGAACTTTGCGCGCGTGAATCCGTAGAGATTTTGGTGGTAGGAGAGCCCAAACAAAGATTAGGGAACGCCTCATTGGTAGAGCAAGATATTTTGAAGTTTATAGAGCAGTTTCGGGCATTGTGTCCTGAGGTAGCAATACATCGATTTGATGAGCGTTTTACCAGTAAATTGGCCATGAGGGCCCTTATTGATTCAGGCGTTAGCCGAAAAAAAAGACAAGACAAAGCCCTGGTCGATCAAATCAGTGCGACGATAATTTTACAAGACTATCTTAAAACACACTCATGATATACCCAATAGTGGCTTATGGCGATCCTGTTTTACGGAAAAAGGCGCAAGATATTAAGGCAGATTACCCCAATTTAACCGCTTTGATAGACGATATGTTCGAGACCATGTATGCGGCCTCGGGGATTGGGCTTGCGGCTCCTCAAATTGGTAAATCGATAAGACTATTTATTGTCGACGCGACGCCTTTTGAGGACGACGAAGATTTGTCTGAGGCTGATCGAATGCTTCTGAGTCAATTTAAAAAGGTATTCATCAATGCACAGATTGTCCAAGAGCGCGGGGATGAATGGGTTTTTAATGAAGGCTGTTTGAGTATTCCTGATGTTCGTGAAGATGTCTTTCGAAAAGATGAGATTACCATAAAATATTGGGACACTGACTTTAAAGAACACGAAGAAGTTTTTTCAGGTATTGCTGCCCGAATTATTCAGCACGAATACGATCATATTGAGGGGATTTTATTTACCGACCATCTCTCGGCCTTAAAAAAACGAATGATTAAGGGTAAATTGACCCAAATTTCAAAAGGCCTTGTGCGCGCTGATTACCGAATGAAATACCCTTTGGCCAAAAAGAAGCGATAGGGGATTTGGAAAATTCCAATAGGTCGATGATATTTGCCGGCTGTAAATAAAACACTGATGAGTTTAGAAAAAATAATTTCTGTAGCGGGGAAGCCCGGATTATTTCAAATTTTGACACAAACCCGTACTGGTGTTTTGGCGCAATCGCTCATTGACGGCAAAAAAATTACCGTTAGTGCCCGAGAGAATGTGAGTTTGTTGTCTGAAATTGCGATTTACACATTGACAGAAGAAATGCCTCTTGGTCAGGTGTTCCAAAAGATATTTGATCATTTATCGGGTGCTGCGGCCTTGAGTCATAAGTCGTCTAAAGACGAACTCGAAGCTTTTTTCTTTGAAGTCCTTCCAGAATATGATGAAGACCGTGTTTATGCCAGTGATATTAAAAAAGTAGTTCAGTGGTATAATCTTTTGGTTGATAAAGGCTTGACGGATTTTTCATCAGAGCAACCTCAAGAGGAGGTTCAAGAAAACGCTCAAGAAGAGGCTCAAGAAGAGGCCCAATAAAACGCTCAATAAGAGACTTATTGAGATCGGTCCCATCGTGGGCGAGTAATCATTAGCCTTATCCAAGGTGATAATATCCTTGAAAACCTCAGTCAATCGGCTGAGGATTTTTTAATTTTACCCTATGAATAATCGCAAAGAGCAACTGGCTGCCTTGGATCGTCTATTGACCATAATGGATGAGCTAAGAACACAGTGTCCCTGGGACCGCAAACAAACCTTTGAATCCTTAAGGCATTTGACTATTGAGGAAACTTATGAATTGGCGGATGCCATACTCGACAAAGATTTATCGGGTATGGAAGGGGAACTTGGAGATTTGCTTTTGCACATTTTTTTCTATGCCAAAATCGGCAGTGAGTCGCAAAGTTTTGACATCACAAGCATCGCTAATGCCATTTCTGAAAAATTAATCAACAGACATCCACATATTTATGGGGACATTACCGTAGCCGACGAGGAAGAGGTCAAAAGAAACTGGGAACAACTCAAACTCAAGGAGGGCAAAGAAAGTGTGCTGTCCGGAGTGCCAAATTCATTGCCGGCCATAATTAAGGCCAGTAGAATTCAAGACAAAGTTGCGGGTGTCGGATTTGATTGGGAGGCCTCCCACCAAGTTCTGGATAAGGTAAAGGAAGAATTGGAAGAATTGTCTGATGAGATTGTCAAAGGAGATAAAGAGGCCATTGAGGCCGAGTTTGGCGATGTTCTATTTTCCATGATTAACTATGCGCGATTTTTAGGAGTTGATCCCGAATCGGCTTTAGAACGCACCAATAAAAAATTTACCAAGCGTTTTGTGTATTTGGAACAACAAGCCAAGCTTCAGGGCAAAAATATTAAAGACATGACCCTGGCCCAAATGGAAGTTTATTGGCAGGAAGCCAAAAATCTATAGGCGACGTAAAACCTTTTTCTTTTCTTGCCAAAGGGCCAAGTCATTGCGGTGTCCTGCGATGTTTTTATGCACCTCGGTCAACAGGGGGTTGTCTTGAGCCACATTTTGAAAAAAACCTAAGTTGTTTTCGAGTTGGTTTATTTCGGTTTTGAGTTCTTTAATTTTCTGGTCGACTAATTGTCCCTGTTGTTGCAATAATTGGTCTTGACCTTGAGCATCGAAACCTTCTATTTTTAGACGGAAGCTGGTCAATGCGGCTTCCTGTTCGGATTGCCCGAGTTGCATTAAATGCGTTTTGACACAGTCGAAGAATTGATTTTCTAAGGGGCTGTGTTTCACCGGAATTTTACCAGTTTCAATCCACTGGGAAACAGTTAACTCCAGCGCTCCAATTTCTTTAAAACTGGTCGTGTTTTTATTGCTGATTGCCTTGAGAATTTCCTTCTTTTTGGCTAAGGCTTTTTGCTCTGATTCGTTCTCTAATTTTTGCTCGCTTTGCAGCTTTTCAAAATAAGCGTTACACGCTGTTTTGAATCGTTTCCAAATTTTATCACTATCTCTATGGGGCACAGGACCAATATTGCGCCAATCTGCCTGAATCTTTTTCATCACGGGGGTGCTTTGCTCAAAATCCGTAGATTCTAGATGTTTTTCGGCCAGCATGATCAAATCTTTCTTGGCCTTTAAATTGGCCATGAGTTCTTTTTTTTGATCCTTAAAAAAAGTATTCTTTACCTGATTGTATTCACTGGTCGCTTCCTTGAACTCGGACCATAAAGCTTTGTTCTCTTTTTTAGGGACCGGGCCTCGGTCAAAAAATTCATCCCGTAGTTTTTGAACGCGCTTAACCGATTTTTGCCAAGACTTGTGATTGGGATCGTTTTGTGCTGTGATCCCCTTTATTTCTTGTATGATTGCTTTTTTTCTCGCTAAATTTTCACTCTGTTTTTCATCGCGATTTTGATAAAATTCTTGGCGTTTATCGTGAATTATTTTGGTCACTTCGCTGAAGGTCTGCCATAGGGGCTCCCGATGTTCTTTGGCCACAGGACCGATATCTTCTTTCCAAATTTTATGCAGTTTCTGTAGTTCTTTGAACGCCAAATTTTGATCTTCCAAAGCCACCAATTTCTGCGCCTGAGTGATAATTCTCAGTTTTTGGTCGTAGTTGTATTTAAAGTCTAAATCTCTAAATTCTCGATTTAAATCAAGGTAGTCGTAAAAATTCTCGACATGATGACGGTAGGTCTGCCAAACCATGTCGTAATCATTTTTCGGAATTGGGCCACAGGCAAACCATTCCTGCTGAAGACTTTTAAAGGTCTTTAGGGTGTTAGAAATGTCTTCTTCTACAGTCAGTAAGCCCTTAAAAGACTCAATAAGCGCCATCCTTTTTTTAAGATTCTCTTGAAGGTCTATATTGCGCTCTTCGAAGTACTTACGTCTTTTTTTACGGTAACTTCTGCTGAGTTTGTCCCATTGTTCAGCAGGGCTCAGAGTCATTTGCTTTGAGGCCCCAGGGTCTTCAGTAGGTTTTTCGGGGTCTTCAGTAGCGTCGGGGGCTTCATTAGCGCTGGCCGCTTCATTTGCCTTAAAGTATTGTTCGATTTGGTCCGTAATCGCATTGGCTTCGTGAATAATCTCTGCAATAGTCCGTTCTGAATTTATCAGGTTTTGAAATTGCGTTAAAAGGCCCTCGATATTATCGGTACTTAAGGCTTGATCTGTAGAATTTAGGTCTGACATCTGTTTCAATGTTTAGGGTCAATTTGGCCGGAAAGATAAGAACTCCGGGGTCAAAAAAAAATTCATGGATTGGTTTTGTTTAACTTCCTGATTTCTGCCATAGATCCCAGGCGGCTAAAGCTTGATACTCCAGCATTTGGCGTCCGTTTTTAATTTTAGCACCTGCCTTGATCCCTCGATTGAGAAATTCAGTTTGTTCAGGATTGTATATCAAATCGTATAAATAATGATCTGGACCAAGACCGGCATAGGGGAGCTCCGGGCAATGGTCAATATTGGGATAGGTCCCTACAGGGGTACAATTAATAATTAGGGGGTATTGTTTTATGAGTGCTGCACCCAAGTTTTGGTAGCCAATACTTTTAAAATTGGAACGCCCGTTATCGTGATCTAAGTCTGTTGTGTCCCGTATCCCCGCGTTCCGCGACAGGTGTAAAATTTCATAACCTTGCCCCCGCAGTGTGTACGCTACAGCTTTTGCGGCACCCCCTGTGCCGAGGATGAGTGCTTTTTTAGGGCTGATCTCCCCCCAATCATCCAGAGAACGGCTAAACCCGAAATGATCCGTGTTATATCCCGATAAAGCGCCGCTTGGCTCAATGACTACAGTATTTACTGCTCCGATAGACTCAGCCTTTGGGTCAATATAGTCCAGATAAGCGCAGATCGACTCTTTATAAGGAATAGTCACATTGAACCCTTGTAACTCATTTTGGGTTTTAAACCACGAGATAAAAGCCTCAATACTCTGAAAATCTAGATTCACATAAATATCGGAGCGGTTCTCTTTAAGAAACTTTTCATTGAAAAAGCCTTTGGAAAAAGAGTAATCAATAGCGCGTCCGAGAAGTCCGTATTTAGCCATTGTTTGCCGCTTTTTTACTGGTATTCATCATTTCCAGGGCAACGACTATCGCTATGCCAACGGCAATAAATAATACGGCCCAATACGTTTGCGCAAGGGCAAGATCGGGTAAATAACGATCGAAGTCTTTGATGATTTCCCTGCCTTTGGCGTCCATAAGCACCTCGCCCAAATTATTGGTCGCGAAAATCTTGGTTTTCCATGGCCAAACAACGCCTAGTGATCCAGCGATAAACCCGATAATCGTGGCATAAGTTTGCTTTCGATAGGATTTTAGCACTGCGGCCAATAAGTGAGAAAATGAAACCAATCCGACTAGGGATCCTGCCGAGAAGACCAACAGAATTTTTATCATGGGCCATAATTCAAGAGCGACGGTTGTATTGAGCTCGCCTTGGATCATGAACGACAAGAAGTTAAACAGGGCATTGACTGAATCGACAAGCAGTAATACATAATTGCCTAAAAGCATCAGAATAAAAGATCCAGATAAGCCCGGCAGTGTCATTCCAGAGACGCTGATGATGCCACAGAAAAACACAAACCAAATTTGATCGTTTTCTCGCGCAGGTTCTAAAAAGCTAATGCTCAAGCCGACTAAGGCTCCGAGTAGCAGATAAAAACCATGACTCGAACGCCACCGTCCAAAGTCCTTTGCGATGTAATATATCGAGCCGATAATCATCCCGAAAAAACCGCCCCACACATAGAGTTCGTAGTGGATCAGCGCATAGTCCAGTAATTGTGATACACTGAAATAACTGATCACCATACCCGTAATGAGCAATCCTAAAAATCCGCCATTGATTTCCCGATAAAAGGCCTTAAACCCGTCTTTTCGGAGCAGTGAAAATGAATGTCGATTTACCCGTTGTAGGCTATAAATGAATTCCTCGTAAAATCCAGCAACAAAAGCGATGACCCCGCCAGAGACTCCAGGTACTTTGTTGGCAGCCCCCATGGCGATTCCCTTAATGACCAGCCAAATTTTATCGCTTAAGCTTCTGGTTGTGTTCATTTGGTGTCTTTTTCACGTCCTAAATACTCTAATCCTAATAGGACAATAATGCCGATGAGCATCATACTCAGCGCAGGAATAATTTCGGCGTCGACCCCCGGATTAATGGTAGAAAAGTCACCGGGGAGTATACTGCGTTCTCTTAGGGCTTTCAAGGTTTCAAAATCGCCTGTAGCTTTTTGAGCTTCACTCAGGGTGCCCAATTCAAATCGCTCCATTGTAAAGCGCAGTCCCGTGGAGCGCTCGAGAACCTCTAAAGTTTCTTTCCACGGCCATATTTTATTGAGACTTCCTAAAACAAACCCTGTAAGCAGGGCCAAGGTCGTGTCTTGATAGCGGTTAAACAGCCAGCGCAATACACGACTAAAGCTCAACAAGCCTAAAACAGCACCCCCGACAAACAACAATATTTTTTGAATATCAAAATTGTGTAAGGCGTCGCTCAAAGTTTTATAAGCCCCTAAAATAACTAGAATAAAGGAGCCGGAGATTCCGGGTAAAATCATCGCGCAGATGGCCAAAGCCCCGGCAAAAAATAAAAACCATGCTTGATCTACACCCCCGTAGCTCGGCAATTGTGTTAGGTAAAAGGCTAATAAAGTCCCTGAGATCAAACTCAAATAGCGCCATAGATTCCAATGCCTTACCTGGCGTCCCATGTAGAGGACACTGGCGACAATTAAACCAAAGAAAAAGGACCAAATCCATATCGGATGTTGCTCGATAAGAAATTTAGCCAGTCGCATCAGACTGACAAAACTGACCAAAATCCCCGTGATAAGCGTGAGTAGGAACCCGCCGTTGGCTTCTTGCCAAAAGGCCTTAAAACCATGGTCTTTTAATGTTTTTAAAAGCCCCAAATTGATGCCTGAAATAGTTTTGATGAGCTCAGGATAAATACCAGAAATAAAGGCGATTGTTCCTCCTGATACTCCTGGAACGGCGTCGGCAGCGCCCATGGCAATGCCCTTAAAAAAGAGTGTGATTGTTTGCTTGGATAGCCGCATATTTCAGAGGTTTACCCTCAAAAATAAGACAATTATACCGAAGGTTTTTGATGATTTTGGATTAATTCTTGAACGAGTTTAAGGCGATATACCTCAGGAAATAAAATCTCTAAGATCATCACAAACTCTGAATCTAAGTGCAATGCATTGACCAGGTGAAATTGGGCCTTATTGGTTTCGTGTAGCATAAAACACAAACCGGCCATTCGAAATTCTATTTCCGGATGTTCGGGGTAAAATTCAATCGCTTGTAACAGATTTTTTCTGGCCGCTTCATACTCGCCCAATTCGATAAGAATATCACAGCGTGAGAGCCATGTGTCAATTTCGTAATTTCCTAGCTCTATTGTTCGGCGGTAACCGTGTTCTGCTTCTTCAAAGTTTTCCAGCTTTCTGTTTATTTTTGCGTAACGCTTCCAGTACAAGACATTGTCCGCATCAATACCCACTGCTTTATCTATGTAGTACAAGGCTTTTTTATAATCCTTTTTTTTGAGGTAGAAGTCAGTGATGGCAATCCAAGCCTTATCTAAAAGGGCATCTTCCGTGACACATTTATTATAAAATTGTAGGGCCATTTCTTCGTTCCCGAGACGCTCATAGCACCTACCAATGCGCAAAAGGGCAAAGGAGGTTGGGTCATCAAGACCAAGAGTCGTCATGTAGCTTTCTATGGCCTCTTCGTATTGCTTTAGTTTTTCGAGCACCTTACCCTTTTCAAGATATGCCCCGATAAACCGGTCATCACTGATGATTGCAAAGTCAAACGCGGCTAGCGCTTTTTTGTAGTCTTTAATTTGATAATATTGCTTGCCGATTTGATGCCAGGCCACCTCGCAGTAAGGTTGGCTATTCAAAAAATCATTTAAATAATCGATGGCCTGTTCGTGTTGTTCCAAAAACTCAAAACAATAAACCACATTATAGAGCGCGGAATAGTCTTCAGTATCCTCTTCAACACACTGCATGAAATACCCCTTGGCGTTTTCGTAGTCTTCTAAAAATAGGTATTCCATCCCGATTAATGAGAGCACGTCTAATGGGTCTTCGGTTATTTCAAGGGCTTGTTCTAAAAGTTGAATTGCTTTTTTATGTTGATCACGCCGGGAAAGGATATTCGCCTTTTGAATAAAAATCTCTTCGTTAAATTGTTCAATCAAATAGAGTTCATCCAATAATTTTTCTGCGTGGTCGAGCTGGTTTTCAAAAATAAACATCTCTACTTCGAATAATTTTAAATTCGTAGAACTCGGATGTTGCTCAAGCCCTAAACGCGTCGCTTTCTTTGCCAAGGCCATTTTTCCTTGTTCTAAGTAGTGATGAATTATTTCCTCAAACTCTTCAGAGTCAAAAAAGTAGACGTCATTGGTCTGCAGCATGGATTCAAAACGCGTTAGAGAGAAGTTGTTATGCTCTTCAGGGCCTAGGTGCATAATTAGCGTTTAGCTGTTTGTTCATTAAATATAAGTGACCCTTGAGGAATTGGACCGGATTCTGCGGTTTACTTTTTAACAAGCTTATCAACACGGGGTCTGGAATTAAGCATCGAGGCTGTCCAATACCTCACGAATTATCTGGCATCCTTGTCCAATTTCCTGGTTTGAAATAGTCAATGGTGGCGTAATGCGCACAGCTTTGTCTTCGTACAAAAGCCAAAATAGAATCAACCCGCGTTTTGCGGATCGCAACACCAATTCGTTTGCTTGGTTTGGGTTTTCGAGAATAATCGCCAGCATGAGCCCCTTGCCGCGGACCTCTTTTATTTTGGGATGTTGTAGTTCACGTCGCAATAACTGTTCTTTTTCCAAGACAGCACTGAAGAATCCATCACCACTGATAATTTTGAGCGTCGCTAAGGCCGCAGCAGCAATTACAGGATGACCCCCAAAAGTAGTGATGTGCCCTAGTTTTGGTTTGGTCGCAAAAGTCTCCATCATCGCTTTGGAGGCGGTGAGTGCTCCAATGGGCATGCCGCCCCCCATTCCTTTTCCCATTACCACAATGTCTGGAACGACCCCAAAGTGTTCAAAGCCAAAAAGGCGTCCAGTGCGCCCAAATCCGGGTTGAATTTCATCCAAAATTAGGAGTGCGCCGACGGCGTCGCATTTTGACTTTAGGGTTTTCAAGTAATCCGGGTCTGGAACAATAAAACCGGCCCCCCCTTGAATGGTTTCTAAAATAACGGCCGCCGTTTCGGGGTCAATTTGATCGAGAGCTGAGTAATCATTAAAGGCAATAGGGCGCGTATGGGGAATCAAAGGGCCAAAGGGGTCTGTGCGTTCCGGGTAATCCATGACACTCATTGCGCCCATGGTATTGCCGTGATAGGCTCTTTTACCGTATAGAATTTTCTGTCTTTTGGTCCATGCCCGGGCTAATTTCAGTGCCGCTTCAATCGCCTCTGTCCCGCTATTCACCAAATAGGTGGTATCCAAGGGTTCCGGCATTAATTCAGCCAGTCTACGGCATAGCTCGACTGCTGGGGTTTGTACATATTCCCCGTAAACCATCACGTGCATATAGGACGCAGCCTGTTGTTGAACGGCACGAACTACTTCAGGATGAGCATGACCAACACTACACGCGGAAACCCCTGCAACAAAATCGAGATGCGCTGTTCCTAGGTGGTCATAAATATACGAGCCACTGGCATGATCCACCACCAAACCGAGCGGGTGAGGAGTGGTCTGGGCCTGATATTTATAAAAATTCTCTTTATGATCCATGGGACTCAGGGCGATTACTTGTCTTGTTCTGCAGAGGCATCGTCATTCGTCGCAGGACTGCCAAACGGCTCATGATCCGGCAACATTAATTCTTGGGGCAACTCAATTCCACGAATAGGTTTTAAGGCAGGAAATGTCTTGCCGCCAAACAAATCGTCTTTGAAAAATAAGCGTTCCTTTCCGCGCCAAATAAATCCCGGAAGAATACGCGCATTCTCAGGAAATTCGGAAGGCGGATAAACCTTACCTGGAACTTTATTGATAAATCGGATGCCGCTGATTTTCTGCTCTTTAATGTAGAGCTGCATAGAAGAGGCTACAGTATTGTTGATGCCCACTAATTTCTTTTTGTCGTCCCGGCTGTAATACACGACCTGGCTATTTTTAATGACATCTATGGTGTCTAATTTGTTTTGAGTAAAGCGTCCTATGAGCTGTGCGCCTTTAACCTGATTAAACCCGTCAATATCTTCTTGAATCATGAATGCATTATCAAATACCTTGAGTGAATCCAGCTCATTATTGATTTGATCTTGAATCAAATGGATGGTATCTCCTGTAATTTGTTGATCTCCTGTCCAAAGCACGGGCCGCCCGAGCATCTTGGTTAAGCCGCGGTCTTGAAAGACAACAATTGAATCACATCGACCAGAGGTGCGCTCTGCCAAAGATTTACCGGGCTTAAACATTCGGGCCTCATGAAACCCCCGAATGACCCGCATTTGTGGTGGGCCTGTCACGCGCAAGGTGTCCGCATGTATGTAAATAGAATCTTGTTCTTGAACACTAATCGCTACAGCACGATTGGTAATATAGACCGAGTCTTTGTCTTTGAAAACTTCTGCGTAATGACCGCGCACCACCATTTTATTGGTAGAATCGATCAGTTTGATGTTATTGGATGCCGCAGCATAGCCAAGCCCACGGTCAAAGTAAATACTGTCCCCAAAGAGTATTCTCTGGTTGTAATCCACGCGCGAGTTTTTAACAAAATGACCGCGATTACTTCGTGTATTATAATAACCTCGTTCGCAATAAATCGTACTGCTCGGGCTTTCAATTCGGGAATCACCGTATAAATAAGCGAGTCCTGATTCCGAATAGAAGTCAAGTCGCGGAGCGTGAACCGTATATTCAGGATTTTCAATAACCACTGAACCCGAAAATTCATACTTTTTATTCTCGGTATAGAGTTTCCCTACTTGACTCGTGAGTACACTGCTGGTATCGCGAACGGTACCACCGCTTCTGTAATAGGCCTGTTGTTTTACGCGGTCAAAATAAAGGGTGTCTGCTTCAAGGCTCGAGGTGGGCTCTTTAAGCATAACCCCTCCGGCAGCAAAAGCCAATGAAGTATTGCCATTATACTCCCCATAAGCACTGCGCATCTCAATGGTATCGCCTTGTTGCACCAAGACATCACCGAAGGCTTTGACAAAATTTTCTTTGAAATAGACCAATGCTTGATTGCACCACATATCGACGCCATCATGGACAATATGCACGGGTCCGTTGGCATCACGCGAGTAGATTACGGCTTCCGGAAACTCAGGTTTTTTTTCAAAATACCCAGAAGTTACCCGGACTTGATTTGCTTTTTTTGGTGGTCCGGCTAAAGAATCTGATTCAGAAACTAAATTTTGTGTCCACCCATGCAGGGGAGTGCCCAGAAAAAATCCTAGGAAACAGAAATATAAAAAATAAGAGCTACCGGGCCACATCAGGTGACGAAAATAGGGACTAATTTGCAGATTACCGCAAAATCGTTTGCTTTCGGTCAGGACCGACGGAAACTATTTTAATCGGCACGCCTAATTCAACTTCCAAAAATTCGATATAAGCCATGAGTTCTTTTGGTAATTGATCGGCTTGGGTCATGCCAGTGAGGTCTTCTTTCCAACCAGGGAGTTCCGTGTAAACAGGCGTGACGAGTTCTGGATCAATATCGTAAGGAAAATGCGTAATGGTTTTGCCTTGATAATTATAAGCAGTACAGACTTTTAGTTTGTCAAACCCGCTCAAGACATCTCCTTTCATCATCATGAGCTGCGTGACCCCGTTTATGGCCACTGCATATTTTAGCGCTACTAAGTCGAGCCATCCACAGCGACGGGGTCTGCCTGTCGTGGCGCCAAATTCATTGCCAACGCGGCCCATGGTTGCGCCCACCTCATCAAAAAGCTCAGTAGGGAAGGGGCCGCTCCCCACTCGGGTTGTGTAGGCCTTAAATATGCCAAAAACTTCTTTGATTTTATTCGGAGCGATACCCAGTCCTGTACAGGCTCCAGCTGCAGTGGTATTGGATGAAGTCACAAAGGGGTAGGTTCCAAAGTCAATGTCGAGCAATGAGCCTTGAGCTCCTTCCGCGAGAATGCTTTTTCCCTGAGCCATGGCGTCAAATAGATACGCTTCGCTATCAATAAAATCTAGGGTTTTTAGCGTTTCAATAGCCCCGAAAAAGGCCACTTCTAATTCCGCTAGATCGTATTGAATGTCAGCTTTGTAGGAAGCGATCATCGCCTCGTGTTTGTTGGCCAATGCGCGGTATTTTTCTTTCCAGTTGGGCAGTTCGATATCCCCTACGCGAATGCCGTTACGCCCCGTTTTATCCATATAGGTTGGGCCAATACCTTTTAGGGTAGAACCAATTTTGGCTTTGCCTTTGGCGGCTTCACTCGCCGCATCGAGCAGTCTGTGGGTCGGTAGAATTAAATGGGCTTTTCGAGAAATTAAAAGTTTTTTTGGGATATCAATGCCAAAAGGGGCAAGGTTATCCAATTCGCGTTTGAAAATTACCGGATCGATGACCACACCATTGCCGACCAAATTGACCGCAGTAGGATGAAATATACCACTGGGAATCGTGTGTAACACGTGCTTAATCCCATCAAACTCCAGCGTGTGTCCGGCATTTGGGCCGCCTTGAAAACGCGCAATGATATCGTACTGGGGAGTTAGTACGTCCACAATTTTCCCCTTCCCTTCGTCCCCCCACTGGAGTCCAAGCAATATGTCGACTTTCATCGCCTTGTCTTTCAAAGTACAAAGGAAGACTTCACTGCCTTACCCACCAATTCATGACGACAGCTATGCTTAGAAACTTTCCAACCACCGTCTGAAACCATCATTATTGCCATGAAAATATTCAGCATAACTCTCTTCAAATTTGGACCTAATTGACCTTGGAGTCTCTAGAGAATGAAACGAATCTCGAAACTGCACCAACTTATTTCTCAGGTCATTCTTGTCAGAATAAATGCTGAAGCAACTTGGCAATTCACCATCCTCTGAGCCCCGAATTTGCTCCCCCATTCGCCAAGACATGGCCCAATATTTATCAGCGGCAAAAACCTGAGTTCCATAATTCAAACACTCACAAATGGGCTGCCCAAAAGACTCCGGGAACTGCAAGAAAAATACAGACGCACTCGCATAATACTCTCGAATTTCGTTTAGTGAATATCGACCTTCCAATGAGACATATGGAATATTCAGTTCTTCTAAAACATCAATTTGATCTTGACGAAAACCTTCATAGCCCGCTTGCTCAAAGTCCACAACCGCAGTAAAGACAGGCTTAGGCCTCACCCCCAATTCCCATCCTTTACTGGCCATTCCAATTCCCCAAGTACAATCCAAAGGGTCGCTTCGTACTTCCGTGACAGGTGAAACGTGCAGTAATCCATCATAGTATTCCCGAAAGTTCAATCCATAATTCCTTGAGATCCGCGCATCAATCGAAGGCGCATTGTGTGGGCTAAAAACTTCGTAAATGAAAATTGGCTTCTGCGTTTTTTTTCGCAATGCTGTGATTCCCAAATACGAAGGGTCAAAGGCACGGGGAATACACTCAAGAATCACAATGGCGTCAAAACCCTTTAAACAATTCAAAGTCAGCCAATCTCTCCACGCATTGCTCACTCTTTTTCTCGCCCAAAAATGCAGGGAATCATTTGAATCATCTCTTGGAACTAAGCGAGAGAGAAAATCCAGTTTTTCGAAAACTTCACAAGTATGCCCTGC
>DDCS01000022.1:0-15329 GCA_002335345.1 Flavobacteriaceae bacterium UBA2000
AACCAATACCCAAAATCCATATAAAATCCGGTGTAAATGCGATCACCTATAGCGTTTACAGAACGCATTACACTCTGGTTGGGTGTGGGGTAGAGTGCCCATCGGCTCCCATTAAAACGCAATAAGCCGTCGTTGTTTGCCGCGTAAATTTCATTATCAGGTCCTTGGCTCACCATCCAATTTTGATTGTTGGCGCCATAAATTTCTGCCGTATAATTGACAATGGGCGGTAGTTCTTGGCCTTGACTGGGCCATAGCGCTATATTAAAAAGTCCCAGTAACAGAATAAATAGAGGCCGAATTTGCATAGAGGACGTTTATAGAGGATCAAATTAAGCGATATTATTCAACAAAGCCAAATAGCAGATCCTCCCGACTTTTAGCGGTTTATGGTAATTAAAATAGATTGTATGTTCATAAAACACACCCGAGACGAGATAATGGGTGCCCTGGAACACATTGTTTTTGATTTCAATATGTAAGGGTGATTTAAGCCGGGTCAACCTCAGTTGATGGGGAAGTAAATAAAGTTCTTTTGGGGACAAAATCCCTTTTGGAATTTTTGAAAAAGCACCGAAGAAGCCCGCTAAATACGGACTGTCTAAGGACTGAAAAAGCAATTGTGGCGCTTCAAATCGCAATAAGGTATGCCTGCCTAGTACAGCAATTTGATCCGCATAACCCAAAGCTTCATAAGCGTCGTGGGTCGCGGTGAGACAAGTGATTCTTTTCTCTTTCAAGTACCCAAATAGGCGATGTCTCAAGTCCGCACGCCGGGGAAGATCTATTTGGCTAAAAGGCTCGTCGAGCAATAAAATTTGTGGCTCCGTGGCAAGGGCTTTAGCCAAAGCAATACGTTGTCTTTGCCCACCGCTTAACAAACGGGCTTTGGTATGCTTCATTGCAGAGAGGCCCACAACGTCTAAAAGCTCATCCACGCGCTGGTCACTCGCCTTTAAATCAAATCTGGGAAGATCAGCAGCTATATTTTCAGCCACTGTAGTCATGGGCATCAACGTAAATTCTTGATCGACCAGCTTCATGAACGGGGCCCCGGGAATTAAAAGAGACTCGGGGCCTGGCACTTCTTGACCAAGCCAAAAAATCTGGCCTTTGGGTAGCGGTAAAAGACCAAAAATCAGATGCAAGAGCGTAGACTTTCCTCCGCCACTTTCTCCTAAAATAGCTAAATGAGCCCCTTGATCCAGTGAAAAATTCACGTCACGTAAAATGACCTCTTCCTGGTAGGCGAAGTGTTTAATATTAACCTCAAGTATTTTGGATCCGGCCAAAAGATCAGGTTTTTAAGCGCTCGCCCACATCTTCAGGGAGTACACGATACCCCATATGGAATAGGGTAAAGCCAAAAATATCCGAGTATTGCTCAATGGTTTTACTCACAGGAGTTCCTGCGCCGTGTCCCGCGTCAGTTTCAATCCTAATCAGTACAGGGGCGTCCC
This sequence comes from Flavobacteriaceae bacterium UBA2000, assembly GCA_002335345.1. Classification (GTDB taxonomy): domain Bacteria; phylum Bacteroidota; class Bacteroidia; order Flavobacteriales; family Flavobacteriaceae; genus BACL21. The sequence goes on from DDCS01000022.1 coordinate 1,461, forward strand.
CGCTTTGTTTGGCTTGAAGTTCTGCCGCAAATTTAAAACTATGGGCAGGCACTACACGATCATCATGGTCACCTGTGGTAACTAAGGTGGCAGGATAAGCCACACCGGGCTTGACATTGTGCACGGGGGAATAACCCAATAGATAATTGAACATCTCCGCGCTGTCTTGGGCGGTTCCATAATCATAGCCCCAACCGGCGCCTGCGGTAAAGGTGTGGTAACGCAGCATGTCCAAAACCCCAACCGCGGGCAAGGCCACACGCATCAAATCAGGCCGTTGTGTCATAACCGCACCGACCAAGAGTCCGCCGTTTGATCCACCGCGCACGGCCAAATAATCACTGCTGGTGTAATCATTTTCGATCAGGTATTCCGCGGCAGCGATAAAGTCATCAAAAACGTTTTGCTTCTGCATTTGAGTTCCGGCCTTATGCCAGTTTTTTCCGTATTCTCCCCCGCCGCGAATATTGGGCACCGCATAGATGCCGCCCTGCTCTAGCCAGACGGCATTGACGATACTAAATGAAGGTGTAAGGCTGATATTGAATCCACCGTAGCCGTAAAGAATTGTAGGGTTTTTAGCGTCGCGCTTTAGTCCTTTTTTGTAAGTAATGATCATCGGCACCTTGGTTCCGTCTTTTGAGGTATAAAACACTTGTTCACTGGTATAGTCCTCGGAGTTGAAGTCTATTGCTGGAGTTATAAATAATTCCGAAGCCCCAGAGGCGATGTCCATTTTGTAAACGCTACCCGGAGTCGTGTAATTGGTAAAGGAATAAAAGAGTTCGGTTTCGTCTTTTTCTGCGCCAAAACCGCCTGCACTTCCGGGTCCTGGCAAGTTAATTTGTCGAATTTCATTTCCATTGTAATCATACTGAAAGACCTGCGAAATCGCATCAACCATATACTCAGCAAAAAGATAGCCCCCTGCAGTATTAATGGACAAAACGTGTTCTTTTTCAGGAATAATATCTTTCCAGTGTTCTGATGTGGGTGCAGATAAATCAGTGCGTACCACACGCTTATTCGGCGCATCTAGGTTCGTACTCAAATAAAGGGTTGTCCCGTCTGTATCAATCACAGAAGTGTCGCTATCGCTATGGCCCACTATGGTGATAAAGCCGAGTTCTGGGCGCTCAAAATCCATAATATAGAGCTTGTTCCCTGAAGTGGCATTACTGGCACTAACCACCAAATAGCGCTGATCATCGGTCACCCCACCACCTACGTAGCGGTATTTTTCGTCTGGGTCCCCGCCAAAGATTAATTGGTCCTGGGATTGTGCTGTTCCTAATTGGTGATAGTATAACTTATGGCGATCTGTTTTTTCAGAAAGTTCGCTGCCTTTTGGTTTGTCATAACTTGAATAGTAAAAGCCTTCGTTGCCCCGCCAAGAAAGCCCACTGAATTTGACATCCATTAAGGTGTCGCCCACCAAAGTCTGGCTTTGGGTATCCATGACTAAAACTTTTCTCCAATCGCTTCCGCCCTCTGAAATGCTGTAAGCGGCATAGCCCCCATTTTTTGAAAAACTTACCCCGCCAAGAGAAATTGTACCGTCTTCTTTAAAGGTATTTGGGTCTAAAAACACCTCGGCATCTTCGGCACTACCCCCAGTCTTGTAGCGGTAAAGAACATATTGGTTTTGTAGCCCGTTGTTTTTATAAAAATAAGTATAGTCCCCTTCCTTGAATGGAGCAGTTACTTTTTCGTAGTTCCAAAGCTGTGTGAGTCGTGATTTAAGGGCCTCTCGAAAAGGGATTTCATTTAAATGCCCAAAGGTGACTTTGTTTTGCTCGGCGACCCAAGCACCCGTTTCTTCGCTGCGATCATCCTCAAGCCAACGATACGGATCTGCGACTGGAGTGTCGAAATACTGATCAACCGTATCGATCTTTTTTGTTTCTGGATAACTCAGGGGACTGAATTCAGGTTTTTGAGTTTGGTTACAGCTCATCGTGATTATAATTACAGAGAGAAGAATAAGATTTTTCATAAAGTGAACTTTTGAGACTCGAAAATACGCAATTTATGTGGCATTAGTTGGGATAAAAAAACCGCCGTGTAAGGCGGTTTAATTGTCTTATAGTAAAACTTGAATCGGCCAAGGCATCAATCAAGATTACCTGAAAAAGGCGTTATCCAAATTATTTCTTGATGAATTTTTGGCTACGAACACTTCCGGCCTGAGTCAATCTCAAGACGTAGTTTCCTTGGGCAAGGGCGCCTAAATTGATGCTGCCATTGGTCAAAACGCCTTGCGTCACGACCTTGCCTTGCATATCGAAGACATCGTATTGTGCGCCTTCGACGCTTTGTGCCCCACTGATCATAAGCATATCGCGCACTGGGTTTGGCGATAAAACAAGAGACAAAGGATCTTGGTCACTTATGCCAAGAATCGTAGACCCTTCTACGATAACTATAGTTTGGTCTACCGCCACATTTTCAAGAGTATCAACAATTCCAGAAGGCCATTGAACCGTAATGGTCGCGATTTCAGTGTCTTGTCCAAGGCCAAAATGCGTGTTTAGGGTACTCATCAATCTAAAGCCCTCACCACTACGCACCTCACGGATTTGACTCCCAAGGTCAGACACCACGGTAATACGCGCTCCGATACCATTGCGATTGCTTTCTACACCAACAGTATTGATGGTCAGGTAATGGTTGTCATTGGGATTGTTCATGTGGATGGTGCTCCCGGTAAATGAATCGATAAAACCATCGTTATTTAAGTCTCCGAAACTACCGTTGTTGCTTGGCAACACGTTGTTATAAAGAGTAAAGGTTAAATCTCCGTTATTCAAGAAGATGTTGCCGTTTGAAGCGATGTCTACAAAACCATCATTATCGAAATCATAAGCGCAGTTTTCGATACCAGTAGTGGCTAAATCTTGCACCCCGGAAGTGGCAGAAATATCGGTAAATGTGCCATCCCCGTTATTGGTCATGAGCTTGTGGGCAAAGGGATCCGTACTGTTCCCCACAAAAACATCCATATCTCCATCGTTGTCGTAATCCGCCCAAGCAGAAGACCAAGTTTGCATCGGATCCAGTAAACCGGCCGTGGCGGCAATTTCAGTAAAGTTACCAAAGCCGTCATTTTGATGTAGTTCATCTTCACGACGCGCGGGTTCTCCACCACACTTGGCGTTGAACATATCCATATCGCCGTCATTGTCATAATCAATCCAAACAGAGCCATAGTGCCCACCACTTGGGTAATCGCCAATTCCTCCTTGGAAATAAGTCAAATTACCTTGACCATCATTGATGTAGTATACATTAGGCTCAACGTCGTGACACACAAAAGCGTCTAGGTGCCCATCGTTGTTGATGTCGACGAAGTTGGAGCGTTGTGAGAATACGTATTGTGGAAAAGAAATTTCTTGAAAACCATCACCTGAATTATTGGCGCGCATAATGGTCACACCGTTGCCTCCTCCGTAGAGCAAATCAGTATAACCATTGCCATCGTAATCGGCCGCCGCAAGACTCCAAGACGGTAAGTTGTCTGCAGGAGAGGTAAATAAGATTTCCTCAATAAAAGAGCCATTGGCTTGCTGATAAAAGATTTGGATGGATGAAGTTGCTACAGAGACAATATCGTCTAAAAAGTCACCATTCATGTCCACTACCGCGCGATCAGAGCGATTGGTGTCGATGAATTCAGGGGTAAAAGAAATTTGACCAAAAGCCGTTGCGGTGCAGGCTATTAGGGTCGCAAGAGTAAAGAGTGATTTCATAAAGTAAAAATTAATGTTTGCTTAATCACAAACGGTCGTTAAGTTTTGGATCCATTGTTCAATAAATTCTAAAGACTCCTCATGACGAAGACTTCGGCCTAATAATGGCATGCGGTATTCTTCATCTGTTGTATGCAGTCTAAAGAAAAGCACGGAGCCTTGAGCATTACCGGGCTCAATAATTTTGGCGTTTTCATACCCCGGTATAGGCGTGTCTGGATCAACACACACCCCGAGATTTGCTAAATCAGCACTACTGGAAAACGTCATGCGCAAAGCGCGATAATCGCAATGTCCACTGTCGCTGTGACAACTCGCACAATTAATGTCAAAATAGGAGCGAACACGTGTCTCTAGATCCTGAGTTTCGTCTGACCAATCCACTACGGTATTGATTTGACTCGGGAAGCCGGGGTCAAGGTAACCCACATCGGCCCATTTTTGAAGCTGATTTTGGGCCCCTTCTGTATAATCAAATAACCCGTTAAGATTCTGGGGCTTGGGTCCTATCGGTGTTTCATCTTGATAGGCCTTATGACACGTATAGCATTGGCTATTTGAGGGGATACGATAGTTTACAAAGTTGGTTTGGCCATTTTCCACCCATTCGATGGGTACATTCGCACCATAACCTTCTACATCGAGCATGGCTTCCTGCTGCTCGGCATCCCAAATATAATCGGCAAATAACCAACCCTCTTCTTTTTTGATCAACAAGCGGGTTTCAATGATTTGTGTGGTTAAATCAGGCAAAACATTATCATAGTAGAACGTTTTGATCAGCACAGCCCCGGTTGGAAAGTTGAGCAAAACATCGTCACTCACATAAGCAGCGCTGCTGCCTTCCGGCATCCAAACAAAACGTTTTTTGTGCGCGTAATCTGTAAATAGGGCGCTAATGGGCTCATAGGGTAAAACACCATATGCTGGCTCCTGTTGCGCCATGGACCCTTCAAAAAAATTATAGTCGGAAAGTTTTGGATAGGGGACTAAGGACAAATCCAGACTTACTGGAGTCACCGGCAAAATATTGATGGTAATGAGGGCGTTGCTGCATTGATTCCCCGACCCATCGCATACGCTGTAAATAAAACTATCTTCACCCAAGGCTCCAGGATTTGGGGTATAAGTGAGCCGTGCTTCTCCGAGGTTATTGTGCGCAGTGATACTCGCGGTTCCTTTGCTTGGGGCGTCCAGTAGAATTTGCCCATCAATCGGAACATTAGTGTCGTTTTCTAAAATATCAAGGGTTAAAACAGCATTTTGAAAAACCTCTGCTTGATCTCCTAGAGCATTAATATTCAAGGGGGTGTATCCATTGTCGTCATCACTACAACTCCAAAACCCCAATAGCGCAATTAGGGTCAAAAGAGGGAATCGTATCATGTTTTTTGCACGCATACCTTGAATGTCTTCTAAAGTTGGCATAGAAAGGCTAAAATACTAAATTATTGTATACAAAACGCGCCAATAAATTTGAGCTTAATCCGCCCGTATAACGGCTTTGATTAATCAGATAAAAGAAGCCTTAAATAAGATGATTCGCACACAAATATTCTGCGATTTGAACAGCATTGGTGGCGGCTCCTTTGCGCAAATTATCCGCGACAATCCAGAGATTCAGGCTATTTGATGCGCTAAGATCCCGGCGCAATCGACCCACAAAGACCTCATCTTTTCCATGAGCGCTAACCGGCATGGGATAACGATTGTTTACAGGCTCATCCTCCAAAATCACACCTGGGGTATTGTCCAGAATATGGCGCACCTCGGACAGGTCAAAATCGCGATTAAAAGTCAGGTTAACCGACTCGCTGTGGCCTCCTTCAGTGGGGATACGTACGGCTGTTGCACTGATTTTAAAACTCGAATCTCCCATGATTTTCTGTGGCTCCGTAGCGAGTTTCATTTCTTCTTTAGTGTAACCATTGTCCAAAAACACATCGCAATGAGGCAATGCATTTTTGTGGATCGGATGGGGGTATGCTTTGGGCCCATTGATCCCACTAATTTCATCATTCAACTGTTGAACGGCCTTTTGCCCAGTGCCAGAAACCGATTGGTAGGTTGAAACCAGAACGCGGTTAATTCCATATTTTTTGTGGAGCGGCGCCAGCACCATAACCAATTGTATCGTCGAGCAGTTTGGGTTGGCAATGATTTTGTCTTCTGCAGTTAAAATAGCGGCATTTATCTCTGGAACGACGAGTTTAATTTCAGGATGCATGCGCCAAAAAGATGAATTGTCAATAACCGTGCACCCTATTTCAGCGAATCGAGGCGCCCAGTCCCTTGAGACGTCTCCTCCGGCCGAAAAAAGGGCGAGTTCAGGCTTTTGATCAAGCGCTTCTTGAAGCCCTATGATCGTATGGGGCTGCCCCTGAAAAACAACTTTTTTGCCGATTGAGGCCGCACTGGCTACAGGGATTAATTGTGAAACGGGAAATGACCGAGACGCTAAAGAATCTAACATAATTTGTCCGACCATACCAGTAACGCCGACTACAGCTACTCTCATAACACTATTTTTTCAGAGCATCTCTAATTTCTTGTAACAACTCTATCTCCGTTGGTCCTGACGGGGGCGGCGGTGGCGCGGCCTCTTTTTTTCGCTCAAGTTTTTGATAACTTTTAATAACCAAAAAAAGGATAAAACCAACGATCAATAAGTTGATGATGCTATTGATCCAAGTCCCGTATAAAATTGCATTTTCGGCAGTAATTAGCCCACCATTTTCATCATAAATCGCTGGAGATAAAATTAGTTTAAAGCTAGAAAAATCCATTCCTCCAGTAAATTGTCCCACCAGGGGCATCATAATGTACTCGGTAAAACCTTTGACCACGGCACCCACGGCACCAGCTAAAATAACCGCCACGGACAATTCAATGACATTGCCTGTCATGATAAAATCTTTAAATTCTTTGAGCATAAAGGATTTGATTAGGTGGTTAAATCTAAGAAAATATGTTCAAAGTTTATTCAAGAAAAAACCCAGTGCGCAGAAGCTTCTCCCGAATTTGGCCTGACGAGTTGTGTTCTGAGACATCACCATGGAATGATTAGGGCACAATGGAGCGCCTGATTCTTTTAGAAAGGCCGGTCAAGAGTTCATAGGAAATGGTCCCGGCCCCTTCGGCAAAATCTTGAGCCCCGTGCTGTTGATCAAATATGACCGCAGTGTCACCGGCCTCGCACGGGATGTTGGTCACATCGACCATCAGCATGTCCATACAAACATTTCCTAAGATAGGGGCGGGCTGATCGTGAATCCAAACACAGCCATTTTCCTTGCCGAAAATTCTGTGCAATCCATCCGCGTGGCCCAGCGGAAGACTGGCGATTACGGTGGGCTTCTGGGCGATAAAACCGTGGTTATAACCCACGCTTTGCCCCGCAGAGACCTGATGAATTTGTAAAATGGGCGCTTTTAATTGTGCTACTGGACGAAGTAAACGATCGTATTTTGGGTCATTGCCATAACCATAAAGGCCAATACCACAACGGACCATATTGTATTGGGCCTCAGGGTAATTTAAGACTCCAGAAGTATTGCACAGATGTCGCCATGGATTGTTAAACAGCGGGTTCTTATTGCGCATTTTTTCAGTGAATGTTTCGTAGAAAGAATCGTATCGAGTGATTTGATCGCGCGTGAATTCTTCTGCATTTGGGTCGTCACTTGCCCCTAAGTGAGAGAAAACGGAGCATATTCTCAAAGAATTCGTGCCTAGAATCGCGCTGACCACTTCTGTAATTTCTTCAAAATTCATCCCCAAGCGATTGAGCCCAGAGTTAAACTTAAGGTGCACCGGATAATCGGTTATATTTTTGGATTCCAAAAAGTCAATCCATTGGCGCATTAGTGAAACACTATAGAGGCTGGGCTCTAAATTGTAGGCCAAAATTTGTTCAAAGTGGGCCGCCATGGGGTGCAGTAACAATATGGGCGTACTGATGCCAGCGGCCCTGAGTTCAGCCCCTTCTAGGGCATAGGCCACCCCAAAGTAATCGACGCCCAAATCGACCAATTTTTGGGCGACAGGACCAGGGGCATGGCCATAGGAAGACGCCTTTACGACCGCCAGAAATTTGGTGTCTGCATAGAGTTGTTGCCTTAAAACCCGGTAATTATGTGCCAGGGCGTTTAAATCAATAAATAAGGTGGGTTCCTTTACCATAGAGGGTTATGCGCTGGGCGAATCCGAAGGGCCTGAGTCTTTTTTGGCGGGATTATTTTTTCGTTCGTGCATGGCCTGAACAAAAGCCGCTCTGCTCAAAGCCTGATATTCTTGAGTTTCACCCAGCAATACGAGATCTTCATTTGAATCTAGACGATAACTGTACTGAGCCAAACGCCCCGTTCTACTGCAAATAGCATGGACTTTAGTGACGTATTCTGCGGTGGCCATTAATTGGGGCATGGATCCAAAGGGAATTCCCTTATAGTCCATGTCTAGGCCTGCAATAATTACGCGCACCCCATTATTGGCCAAAGTATTGCAAACCGCGACAATTTCATCATCAAAAAACTGGGCTTCGTCGAGGCCGACCACGTCATAGCCTATGGCCTGGGTCAAAACGGCGCTCGCATTTTTTACTGCCAAAGCTGCGAATTCATTGCTGTCATGAGAAACCACATTGTGTTGGGCATAGCGCTGATCCATTTCTGGCTTAAACACAGCTACTTTTTGTTGGGCCAGTTCAGCCCGCCTAAGCCTTCTAATTAACTCTTCGGTTTTACCCGAGAACATGGACCCGCAAATAACTTCCATCCAACCGTATGTCGCATCGTTATTTGGAGCCTGTTCAAGAAACATATTGAGCGGATTAGAATAAAATGGATTTCTTTGACGTTTCGTATTAGGATGCGTAAATTTAACAAAACAAAATAGAGTGCGACCCGCTTAGCCAAAAAGAATGATCGAACAAAACCAACACAAACTCCATGAAATCGCTCGCGATATATTGGATTTAGAGATGTCGCTTGATGAATCGAGCGATCCTAGGGCGCAAGGCGAATTATTGATGGCTATAGACCATCTCAAGGAGCACACGCGTTTACTTTACGAGGCCTTAGTAGTGATGCGTCACGAATTAGCGGACTTTAACCAAACCAATCAGGCCCCTATTTTTGAGCCTTCAACAGAGAAAATAAAAGACATTGTTGCTCAGATGCCTCCCGAAACTCAGCAGGTTGACGACTTATTTGAGCATATTACTGATGGCAGTCAAGAAGCCCAAGAGGTCCTTTCTCATTATCAGGAGGAGATAGAATTCGAGCCGGTGCATCCAGTGAATGTAGCCGAAGAGGCCGTTCAACTGGAGCCCGAAGCGGCCGTTCAATCGGTGGCCGATCATAAAGAGGAGACGCCCTTTGCCGAGGAAATCCATACAGAGGGGTCCACCGCAGCACTCAAGACGGAAACTCAAGGCGACCTTAATTCAACAACACCAAAACCCAAATCGGTCAATGATCGATGGGGTCGCTTGTCTGTGGGGCTTAACGATCGTACGGCATTTGTTCAACACCTGTTTTTAGGTGATGTAGAAGGGTTTAATCGGGTGCTTTCACAGATCAATACTTTTGAAACCCTTGATGAAGTAAATGATTTTTTAAGGGATCAGGTCACGCCAGAATACAACAATTGGGAGGGAAAAGAGGCCGTGGCCGATCGATTAATGCGTCTCGTTCAACAAAGGTTTAACGCCTAATACAGCGATCGATGGCCGGCAAACTCTATTTAGTCCCTACCCCGATAGGTAACTTACAAGACATGACTTTTCGGGCCGTTGAGGTGTTGAATCAGGTGGATTTAATCCTGGCCGAAGACACCCGCACCAGTGCCAAATTATGCAAGCATTTTGACATTCTGACCCCGATGAAGAGCCACCATATGCACAACGAGCACAAAATGCTTCAAGGGGTAATTGCTCAGCTTCAATCAGGCGCCTCGGTCGCAGTAATCAGTGATGCAGGGACGCCTGGAATTAGTGATCCGGGATTTCTTTTGGTGCGTGCAGCCCTTCAGGAAGGCGTGGACATAGAGTGTCTGCCGGGCCCAACGGCCTTTGTGCCGGCGCTTGTCGCCAGCGGATTGCCCTGCGACCGATTTGTTTTTGAAGGTTTTCTGCCCGTAAAAAAAGGCCGCCAGACGAGATTGACCGAGCTCACGCAGGAATCCAGAACGATGGTTTTTTATGAGTCCCCGCATAAGCTGCTCAAAACGTTGACCGACTTTTGTGATGTTTTTGGTCCGGAACGCTTGATCTCCGTATCGCGCGAAATAAGCAAACTGCATGAAGAAACCATTCGCGGGACCTGTCAATCGGCATTGGCGCATTTTACGCAACAGGCCCCGCGCGGTGAATTTGTCATAATTCTTGCGGGAAGCATAAAACCATCCACTAAAGAAAAAGGGTCTAAAAGAACAGTGAGCCAATGACCGAAAAAAGCTGGCAATTTAAGCCCGAACCCGATCCTGAGATGACCCAGAACTTAGCGCGGGCCTTGCAGGTGCCTCAAGCCGCAGCGCGACTTTTGGTGCAGCGCGGGGTAGAGAGTTTTGAAGCCGCCAAACAATATTTTAGGCCAGACTGGACCCAACTGCACGATCCATTTTTAATGAAAGATATGGATCGCGCCGTCGCCCGAATCCAAGAGGAAGTGGCCCGCGGCAATCCGATCATGGTTTTTGGCGATTACGATGTTGACGGAACCACGTCGGTTTCACTCATGATGGCTTATTTAAAGCGCTATGGCGTGCCGCTCACCCCATATATTCCCGATCGTTACCAAGAAGGATACGGGATTTCAAAACAAGGGATTGATGTGGCCAAACAACAAGGTATTGCGCTGATCATCGCCTTGGATTGTGGGATAAAAGCCAATGATCAAGTGGCGTATGCCAAAACACTGGGTATCGATTTTATTATTTGTGATCATCACTTGCCCGGGGATACTTGGCCCGAGGCCGCCGCGGTACTCGACCCAAAACGACCCGATTGCGCTTATCCTTATAAGGAATTGTGTGGCTGCGGGGTGGGGTTCAAACTCATTCAGGCGCTGCATCAAAGCGGCGGGGATCAAGGGGAAGAATTAGCCCCCTTTTTAGACTTAGTGGTGACGGCGATCGCTGCAGATATTGTCCCCATAACAGGAGAAAACAGAACGCTCGCTTATTTAGGATTAAAACAAGTCAATGAAGATCCGCGCCCGGGATTAGCGGCGCTTTTGTCGAGCGCAAAGGCCAAGCCTTATCGAATCCGTGATTTAGTTTTTGTGGCCGCTCCGCGGATCAACGCTGCGGGCAGAATCAAGCACGGCGCCCACGCGGTAGAACTCCTTTTGGCAGGCTCAGCCGCAGAGGCCGAGGCCATGGCCGAGGCGATTGAACGCTATAATCTAGAGCGCAGAAGCCTGGATCAAGAGATCACACAGCAGGCCTTAGATCAAATAATAAATCGAGGGGAGCAAGAAGCGGTCGCGACAGTGGTGTATGATCCGAGTTGGCATAAAGGCGTGGTGGGGATCGTAGCCTCACGACTTATAGAAACGTATTATCGGCCTACGGTGGTGTTCACAAAAAGCGGGGATCACCTGGCGGCATCTGTGCGCTCGGTAAAAGGTTTCGATGTCTACCAAGCTTTAGAGGCGTGTAGTGAATTTATGTTGCAGTTTGGAGGGCACAAATACGCCGCGGGACTTACCCTAGATCCAAGCCAATTTGAAAACTTTAAACAAGCCTTTAACCAAGAGGTAGCGCGCACGTTGACCCCGGAACAAAAAGTGCCTCAAGTGGCCATAGACTTGCCCTTGCCTTTGAGCGAAATCACCCCCAAGCTCTTCAGAATTTTGTCGCAAATGGCGCCTTTTGGCCCAGAAAATGCGCGCCCGGTATTTGCCGCCCATCAAGTTCATGTGGCGCCCTACACTAAGGCAGTCGGCGCAGATCTGAGTCACTTACGTCTTGTGGTTCATGAGCCCAATGAGCCCACAATTTCAGGAATTGCCTTTGGATACGGGGCTATGACCGAGGCAGTTAAAAAGAAAGGACGTTGTGATGTGGCCTATGTGATCGACGAAAATCACTGGCAGGGGCAGACGAGCTTACAGCTGATGGTTAAGGATGTAAGAGTTTAGTCTGCTGCCCGTCGTAGGTCGCGTAGGTATAATGCGAAATCCAGTCTCCCAGATTAATATAAGTAGAACCGCCACCTAAGTCTATGGTCATGGGCAGATGACGATGACCGAAAATAAAGTAATCGTAATGGGTTTTTTCCAGTTTTCGCTTGGCATACTGTGCGAGCCATTCCCCATCTTCGCCTAAAAACTCACGATCTTCGTCTCCCGAAATGAGTTTGTTTTTAACGGATAAATATTGGGCGATACGTACGCCGATATCTGGGTGAATCCAGCGAAATAGCCATTGAAAAAACGGACTGCTAAAGACCTTCTTCATGCGTTTATAGCCTTTGTCTCCGGGGCCTTTACCGTCGCCATGGCCTATAAAAAAGCGGTGATCCCCGATACTAAAGGCTTGTGGCTGATGAAAAACAGGAATGCCGAGCTCGGTTTTGAAATAATCCTTCATCCAAAGATCGTGATTGCCTACAAAAAAATAGATGGGAATCCCGGCGTCGCTTAGCTCAGCTAATTTTCCAAGGACTCGGACAAACCCTTTAGGCACGACAGTGCGGTACTCAAACCAAAAGTCAAACAAGTCCCCCAGAAGGAATAGGGCAGCGGCATCCGATTGTATCTCATTGAGCCAGGCCACAAACCGCTGTTCGCGGGGTTTACTCAACTCAGGGGTAGGCGCTCCGAGGTGATTGTCACTCGAAAAGTAGACCTTTTTGCCTTCGGGCAGCGTGATATGGATGGTTTGCTCTGGCAAATGGGCTTGTTTTATGCGTCAGCATGCCACTCGGCATAACTGCTTTCGGTTTCTTGGAGTTTTAACGAATAGAGTCGGACGCCCTCTGGCAGGCGGGGGCTTATTTTTTGGGCAAAATCAATGACCATCATTTCACTAGTAGGCTGATAATCTACCAGTAATACTCTGTGTCCGCGTTGTTCCAGCTCATGGGCCAATTCCACATGAGGCGTGTTTTTATTGAACACAGTAGCGTGGTCAAAGACAGAAACAATTTCTTCTTGAACGATAGACTTGAGATCAGAAAAGTCGATAACCATACCGAATTTTACATGATTTGGATCGCTAATGGGTTGACCAACGACCGTCACGGAGAGTTTGTAGCTGTGGCCGTGTACATTGCGACATTTCCCGTCATAACCGTAGAGGGCGTGCCCGGTTTCAAAGGAAAAAAGCTTGGTTATACGTATTTCATTCATGGGGCTAAAGATAATGGTTTTTGGTCTACGAACTAACGACTCTGCTGGGCCGTGTTCTGGAAAAGTAAGGCCAGCTAATTTTTCTGAGCAAACGCCAAAGGGTAATAGTCTTTTCGAAATTTAACCATGAGCACAAGGGCTCGGCAAACGATCCAGGCCAAAAGGGCCCACCAAATGCCTTTGAGCCCCCAGTGGTAATAATGGGTGGCCAAAATCCAGGGGCCAAAACCAAAAATAGCGGCGATAAACAGGGAATTGCGCAAAAAGGCCATTTCTCCTAGGCCTTTGAAAATAGCATCTAACGTAAAGGCAAGGGCATTAAACGGTTGGATTAAGATCAAAAGAAAGAAGACCCCATAAAACTGGGGTAAGACCTCCGGGTCTTGGGCAAAAACACGGCCTAAAGGCACATAAGTGAGCCCCCCGATGAGCATGAGCAAGCCGGCGATAATAAGGTTATATCCATTGACTTTTTTGGTAAGCACCCATAGGTCGAAATACCTTTTGGCACCCAGTAATTTCCCCCCAATTAAATTGCCTGCCGCACCAAATCCATCGATAAAAAAGGCTGAAAAGAGCCATATATTAATCGCGATTGTATGTGCCGCCATAGCCTCAGGGCTAATCGCATTGGCTTCGCGCACGGCCAAAATCAGTACCGCATTAAGGGCTAAAGAGCGTAAAATTAAGTGCCCTGTCATGTTCAGCAGTCGTCGAATTTCAAAGTGCACCTGCTTGCCAAGATTGAGATTAAGCGGTGTTTT
>DDCS01000022.1:15352-17739 GCA_002335345.1 Flavobacteriaceae bacterium UBA2000
CCCATGGCAGGAATGGGCCCGAGTCCGAAGACAAAAACAAAGTCCAAAACAATATTGATCAGCGCACCGGAACCCGCCACGATCATAGGATAAAAGGTGTTTTGAAGCCCCCGAAACACCCCAAAAACGGCAAAGACAAACAAGGTAAAAGGGAACCCCCAAACGCGGATATTGTAGTAGTTCATGCTGTATTCCAGAACAAGGCCACTCGCGTTCAGCAACCCAAAAATTTCTTTAACAAAGACCGAGGTGATCAGCAGTACGACAATGCCGAGGCACACATTGAAGACGATCGCCTGTCCAGGAAAACCCTTGAGCGACTTGATTTTTCCAGCGCCGAGATTTTGGGCCACGATCGTAGCAATCGCACTGCGGGTTTGCGCCAAAACCCAAATCAAGGTCGAGAGTAAGGCCCCGACCACCCCAACCGCGGCTAATGCCTCTGTGGCATTTACAGGAATATTGCCTACCACCGCTGCATCTGTAGCCGAAAGAATGGGTTCGGTAATCCCTGAGATAATGGCAGGAACGGCGAGGGATCCTATATGTTTGAACGAAAGGTCTTTCATGGTTGAGCACAAAGGTACGCTAACAATTGTTTGGACAAACAACCCTTGACCTATGGGCTTTGCGGAAAGATGTATCTTTAGACACAAGATTCTGTTTGTGCTGATGCGCGACAACTCAATGCTATGAAATTTAGATTGCTCTTTTTGGGGATACTATGTGGCGTCCTGATGCCCAATGCCTGGGGCCAGGACTGTCCTGCGCTTTTGAGTCCGGTTGAGGGGGCCACCAATGTGCCTGTAGAATCGAGTATTAGCTGGGAGCCGGTAGTCGGGGTGACGGGTTATATTATCTCGATTGGGACCAGTCCTGGAGACACCGATATTGTCAGCGAGCAACAAGTGGGGAACGACACGATTTTTACCCCGCCTCAAGGTTTACCTGAGCTCACGACAGTTTACGTAACCTTGACTCTGTTTTTTTTCAATCAGGATAATATCGTTTGCCCGAGTCAAGCCTTCACCACAGAAATAATTTCGACCCCTCCGGGGTGTACCGAACTTTGGTCGCCGGCTCAAGGCGCCACCAATGTCAATGTGGGGACTTCTATCTCATGGGATTACGCGCCTAAAGCCACGGGCTATCGCTTGAGTTTAGGCACGACCCAGGGTGGCGGTGAGCTCTTGGATAATGCAGATCTCGGCAATGTCTTTAGTTATAACCCCGCAGTCGACTTGCCTTTTGACACGACGATTTATGCCTGGGTCGTGCCTTACAATAATGTTGGGACAAATGCGCAATGCTCGGGATCGAGCTTCACCACTGCGGGCCAGGGCACACCGCCGGATTGCAGTAGTTTGATTTATCCGCCCAATGGCGCGGTCAATGTGGGGCTTTCGCCTTATCTGCAGTGGGAATCTGTGCCGGGGGCTTTGGGTTATCGTCTGTATATCGGGAGTTCTCCCTTTAACCCTGATGTACTCAATGGCGGAGTGTTCACCGACAACGCCACCTATGTCTTAAATTTTGAGTCCAACAACACTTATTATGTGACTATTGTTCCGTTCAATGAGGCTGGTGACGCGCTGGGTTGCTCTCAGGAGTCCTTTTCGACGATTTTGGGTTGTGGGCCTTTTTACGATCCAGATACGGGTGAATTAACGTCGCTCTACCCAGACATTGATTTTCCTGAGCAAATAGGGATTTGCAATAATGAGGTCCCTTTTCGGGTTGAGGTGACGCAGCCTGCCGATGGGTTTAGATGGTATCGCGCACAAGGATCCGACGAACTTTTGGTCTCACAAGAAAGTAGCCTGGATCTATATCAAGAGGGGAATTATCGCCTTGAGGCGTTTAACACCATTACCCATGACGGAGAAAGTATTTCTTGTACTTATGTTCAGGAATTTTCGGTGCGATTTTCTGGAGTGGCTACCGTGCAAAACACAAGAATTTTTCAGCAGGGCTTAAGCTTTACTGTTGAACTTGAGGTTGAAGGATTTGGGGACTATCAATACAGTTTGGATGGAATAAATTATCAGGCGAATCCTGTATTTACGGGCTTGTCAGACGGAGACTTTGTTTTTTACATCCAGGACCTCGGTGGTTGTGGTGTGGTGGAGCACTCAGTGCGTTTGCGTTTTCCGCCCAAAGGCTTTCCGCCCTATTTTTCACCCAATAATGACGGGATCAACGACCTGTGGGCCTATGAGCCGCCTTTGATTAACCCACTTCCAATTGTCAGCACGGCTATTTTTGATCGCTTCGGTAAAATACTTTACAGGTTTAGTCCAGACCAGCAAGGCTGGGATGGCACTTATCGAGGGATTCAGATGCCTGCAGAGGGGTATTGGTATCGCGCAGAAACGTCCCATGGCGAA